>PLIM01000015.1 GCA_003139355.1 Acidimicrobiaceae bacterium
CCGGGTCGTGCAGGACCTGGTAGGCCAGAGCGTTCTCAGCCCTGACTTGCGCAGTGACGTCGCGGGATATCCCGAACGTGCCGATGATCCGGCCGCTCTCATCACGAAGAGGCATCTTGGTCGTCGAGACCCAGGGACTGGTCCCGTTGTGGAAGGTCTCCTGCTCCAACTTCCCCACGATCGGCTCGCCGGTGCGGATGATCTGCTGCTCGTCCTCAAAGGCAGCTGCGGCGTGCTCCTCGCCGAAGAAGTCGAAGTCCGTCTTCCCGATTATCTCCTCCGCTCTACGGTCCGGAGTGATCGCGGCGATCCAGCCTGCGCTGACCAGGAGGAACCGGCTCCGCTCGTCCTTGAAGTACACGCGCTCCTCGGTGGTGGCCAGCAGGTTGCGCATGCAGGTGCGCTCGGTCCCGCGCAGCGGTTCGCTCTCCTGCGACCCCTTTGGACGCAGCTTCGCCTTGACCGCCGGAACTCCTGTTCTCATCGATGAGTACTATCGGCCGGTTCGCCGGGAATGCTTAGCGCCAGCCACGGTTGGGGCGTTTCGCTGTCACTATTGCGCAGTTCAAGTCGGTTAGCCGCGGTGTCGATAGAAGTACCATGCAGCAAGGCTGTTTGCGAGAGCTTCCTAATCTGGACAAGGACAGGCTGACCATTGGCGTCCTCTCGCCCCAATTGGCGGCGACGTTCTTCGGCAAGGTGTTCGCAGGCATCACCGAAGTCGCAGCGCAGAGCGGCGCGGCGGTGGTCGGAATCCAGACCTTGGACCCGGTCGATGTCGATGTCGACCGCGCCGTATCGCGCTTTCGATGCAGGGCGGGCTGGGACCGTTTCGCGGGCGTGATAGCCCTCGTGAACGCCGTCGAGCCCACGTACCTGTTCGAGCTGCAAGCTGCCGGCATCCCCATCGTCCTGGTGAGCAACGAGGTCGAGGGGCTTGCATGCCCGGTGGTCTCCTCGGACAACCGCTCAGGCATCTTCTCAGCCGTTGACCACCTCATCGATCACGGACACCGTCGTATCGCTTTTGTGGGCAACCTGGGACAGACCGACATGCGCGAACGCTACGACGCCTACTGCCAGAGCCTTGCACGCCACGGCATGGGGCCTCAGGACTGGCTGCTTTTCGAGGCGAGCGACCACGTCGAGCGCGGTGGTGCCGAGGCCGGCGAGGCCATGCTGGCGGCGGGGCTTCCCTCGACCGCGGTCGTCGCCGCGAACGACTACAACGCCATCGGGATCATGAGCGTGCTGAAGAAGGCGGGGCTGGTGCTTCCCCGCGACCAGGCGATCGTCGGCTTCGACGACACCGAGGCGGGGGCGTTGACCACCCCGGCGCTGTCGAGCGTTCGCCAGGACTTCGCAGCGATCGGCGCCAAGGCGGCACAGCTGGTCCTCGAGCTCGCCGGCCACGACGTACCGGCGCTGCGCCACCGGGTACCCACGCGATACATCGTCCGGTCCTCCTGCGGGTGTGCACCGGACCGCCCGGCATGGGGCGACAGGGCCGGCGTGGTTTCGGGCGAGCCCGTTCACGGGGACCTACGCCGTATGTTGCTGGAGCTGTTGACCGAGCAGGGGGCGGGTGAAGACGAGGCCAGAGAGGTGGCCGCGCGCGCGGCCGAGGTGATCGCGGAGGTTCTCGAGACGCCGGGAGACGAGCTGACCGAAGAGCTGACCGCGCGGCTCACCGTGGTGTCCGAGGATCTCTGCTCTGCAACCAGGCGTTTCGAGGTCGTCCCCGCGTCGGCCCAGTGCGCACGCACTTTCGGGTTGCAAGCTGCGTCGCCCAAGGCTGAGGGCAGCGAGTTCGAGCGCCGAATCGGCGTGATCTCGCTCGCTTTGTCACGGGCGTACGCACGTGAGCAGGAGAACCAGCAGCGTCGGCTCCACTATTCGCTCAGGGACGAATACCAGATCAGCCTGGACCTGTTGCGAAACCCGGCGAGCGCCCAGGGCGGCCTGCCCTTCCTGAGCCAGACACGGGTGCGGGCCGCCTACCTCGGGCTCTGGCGGGACGCGCCTTCGGACAGCACGGACAGTCCGGACGAGGACATGACTATCGAGCTTGCCGGTTCGTTCGTCTCCGACGCCGGCAATCGCCTCCCGGTCGGAGGCCACCTCGGGGTCCGGTCCTTCCCCCCACCCGAGCTCGTCTCCCTCGCCCAGCCGGCCGCGAGGGAGATCACCATTGTGCTCCCGGTCAGGACCGCTGCCAAGGACTGGGGCCTGTTGGCCCTTGTCGGCCCGCTCGAGACGACCGTTGCCACAGGGCGCGACTTCTACTTCCAGTGCGCGGCACTGCTCAGCATGGCGCTCGAGCAGGAGGGCATGGTCCGTTCGCTGCGCTCCAGCGAGGAGCGGTATGCCCTGGCCGCAAGTGCCGCCAACGACGGCCTCTGGGACTGGGACCTCATTGCCGGTCGCGTCATCTTCTCGGAGCGGTGGAAGGCCGTGGTCGGATGTGAACCCGGCGAGATCGGGACGAGCCCCGACGAGTGGCTCGAGCGCGTCCATCCCGACGACCGGGCAGGGCTCTACGCAGGGCTCGACGCGTGTAGGAATGGTGACTCCACGGCCCTCGAGTCCGAGCACCGCCTGCGACACAGCGAGGGCTCGTACCGCTGGGTGCACTGCCGGGCGCTGGCGATCCCTGGCACACCGAGCCCGGCGACGCGCCTGGTCGGCTCGATCACCGATATCACCGACCGACGAGATCTCGAGGAACAGCTGCGCCACCAGGCGCTCCACGACTCTCTCACGGGGCTTCCCAACCGCGCCCTGGTGCTCGACCGGGCAGAGCGGATGCTCGCCGCGGCGCGCAGGAATGACGGCTCGGTGTCGCTGCTGTTCATCGACTTGGACAATTTCAAGGAGGTCAACGACGGCTTCGGGCATGCCACGGGCGACGAGCTGCTGGCCGCGGTCGGGGCGCGACTGCGCCGGGTTGCCCGTGAGGCCGACACTGTGGGGCGCCTCGGCGGAGACGAGTTCGTCGTCCTCATCGAGCACGGGGCGTTGGCAGATGCCTCTGAGCTGTTGGCCCAACGTGTGCGCGATGTGCTGCACCCGCCATTCCTCCTGGACGGCCGCGAGTACCTGGTCAGTGTGAGCATCGGGATCGCCACCGCGTCCGATGGCACCGCCGAGGAGCTCCTGCAGGAGGCCGACGTCGCCATGTACCAGGCGAAGAGCTCGGGCAAGAACCGCTGCGTCAGCTTCCGGCCTCGCATGCAGTTTGCCGCCCACGCGCGCCTCCAGCTCGAGATGGACCTCACATCGGCGATCAGCGGAGGCCAGCTGCGCGTCCATTACCAGCCGATCTTCAACCTGGAGCACAGAGACATCTGCGGCATGGAGGCTCTCGTCCGCTGGCAGCATCCCGAGCGGGGGCTGCTCCCACCGAGTGAGTTCCTCCCCCTGGCCGAGGCATCCGGACGCCTCATCGTGGACCTGGGTCGATTCGTTCTCTCTGAAGCGTGTCGCGCCGCTGCCGGCTGGCATCGACTAGGGGCCCACCTCGACGTTACGGTCAACCTCTCGGCCCGCGAGCTCCAGTCCGACGGGATCGTGACCGACGTGGCGGGGGCGCTCGCCGAGAGCGGCCTCGAGCCTGCACATCTCGTGCTCGAGGTCACCGAGACGGCGATGATGCACGAACCAGACTCCGTTGTCGCCCGCATGACCAAGCTGAAGAGCCTCGGTGTGCGCCTGTCGGTCGACGACTTCGGTACCGGCTACTCCTCGCTCTCCTCCCTCCGGCGCTTTCCCATCGACGTGCTGAAGATCGATCGCTCCTTTGTCGAGTCGAGCTCGAACTCGCCGGAGGACGCCTCGGTGGTGCAGACCCTCGTCTCGCTCGGGCGGACCCTCGGACTCGAGATCGTCGCGGAAGGTGTGGAGCTCGCCAGCCAGCTCGACGCAGTTCGAGAAGCCGGCTGCAACAGCGCCCAGGGGTTCCTGCTCGGGCGGCCCCTGGACCGGGAGCAGCTCGACGCGCTTGTGGCCACCCTGGTGCGGGCCAGCTTGCTCACTGCCGGCTGAGAAGACATCCGGGGCCGACGAACACCGAGGACCGCTCTGCCGGCGCGCCCTGCCGGAGCGAAGACGACTGGTGGCCTGCGGAGACTCATAGGGCCCGAGCTCGTCGCCGGGGCGCCGGTCAGCTGGGATCTGCCGGACGCGTGGCCCGGCGGGGAACGTGCCCGACCAAACTGAGCGCGATCCCCACCAGCGCCCACGCTGCCAGCACGGCCAGCGGTCCTGCGGCCTTGGCGCCGTCGAAGAAGGCGACTGATCTGAGGCTGGTGTTGGTGGCCCCGACAGGCAGATATTGGGCGAGTTGTCCCCATGGGGTGGGCATGAGCTGCCATGCGGTGGTCGCCCCGGAGAACGCAAAGCCAAAGAAGAACACCACCAAGAGGGCCGAGAGGATTCCCGCGATCCCGGCGATGGCGGCCAGTGCGCAGGTGACAGCCGCGATCGCCCCGGCACCCAGACTGATCACCAGCTCGTTGGCAAACCAAGAGCCGGTCAGCCCCCCGAGCACGCCTTGAAGGGCCACGGTGGCGAACAGACCTGCGAGGACTGCATAGACGACCAGTCCCGCCAGTCGTGTGCGCCGGTCGCGTGACAAGAGCCCGATGAGCGCACCGGCAGCGATGGAGGTCATCGCCAAGGGGATGAGAGCGGTGGGAACCGCCGTCCCCTTCGGGTCCTCGGCGGGGTTCGGCGCCAGGTCGGTGACGATCACGGTGGCGTGCGGGAGAACATGGGCGATGGCGGCGGGCACGGCTTGGGTAAGCATCTGCGCAACGTTCGGGCTCGCTTCGGAGGCTGTGTAGACGGTGGCGACGGCGGCGGACAGGAAAACCGCGGCGTAGACCTGCCGGTCGGTGACCGCGGCGCGGGCCGCCACGTTGTCGGACAGGACCTCGACGCTGAACGCGCCTGGCTGAGCATGCTCCAGGGCGTGGGCCAGTGCGTGCGCGGCCGCCGGGGGACCGCTGACGGCGAGGGGCAGATCGTGGGGTGCGGCGCGTGAGGACGACCAGGCGAACATCAGCACCAGGATCAACTGCGCCACGACGATCGCGCCCACGCACAGGAGCACCACCGCGTCAGAACGCCGCCTCACACCGCCACCGAGGTGAGCACCGGTCTGCGCCGTGCCGCCATCTTGAGCGCGGCGCGGGGTCTTTTCGAGATCAACGGTTTCCGTGAGACGTCGATGGACGACATCGTAGAGGCCGCCGGGATGCCCGCGGGCGGGGTGTACGGCTACCTCCCGGGCAAGGACGCGGTCATCACGGCCATCGCCGAGGAGGTCGTGGGCGGGCTGACCTCGACCTTGACGGCCCTGCTCGCCCAAGACGAGGTCCCGTTCCTGAGCGGCGCCCTGCGCCAGCTCGTAGTCCAGATCGATGCGCTGGCCGGCAGCTCGAGCAGGCCGACTTGCAGAGCGCCGACCTGGTGCTCGGCATGGAGCAGGCGCACGTTCGCTACTCGGTGCTTCTCGAGCCCGAAGCCTGGTTTCGGAGCTTCACCTTGAAAGAGCTGGTCCGTCGCGGATCAGAGCTCGGCCCGCGGCCACCGGTCGAGTCGCCTGGCGCGTGGCTGGCGAGAGCCCACGAAGGCCGGGACCGCCCTGACATGCTCGGGGACTCCCCTCTCGATGATGTCGCCGACCCCTACGGGGGCCCGAGCTCAGCCTACGAGGCGGCCCTGACCGAGATCGGAGACCTGGTCGATCGCCTCGTATCCCTCCTCTGGCCCACTGGTTGAGGTCCGTACCGGCTGCCGGGAACACCTGGCGCGGAGCCGCACGACTACGAACTGCAGCGCAAGGACAGATGAGCGAAGGTCTTGCGGGGGCGTGCCCGCTATGTTGGCCGCATCGAGCGAGAACGGGAGGTTTCAGATGCTGATCTCGACAATGAACGACTTTCCGGGCAGTGAGGTCACGGAAGTCCTGGGCGAGGTATTCGGACTGACAGTGCGCAGCCGCAACATCGGGTCCCAGATCGGGGCCGGGTTCAAGTCCTTCGCCGGCGGCGAGCTCAAGGGCATGACAAAGAACCTGATCGCCAGTCGCCAGGAAGTGATCGAGCGCATGGTGCAAGAGGCCGAGGCGAAGGGTGCCGACGCCATCTTGGCGATGCGCTTCGACACCTCGGAGATGGGTGGCAACTGGACCGAGATCTGCGCCTACGGCACGGCCGTGAAGGTCCGAAAGCTCTAGTCGGACGCGTGGCCGGCGGTCAGGAACGCAAACTTCTGGTCATCCTCGTGGATTACCAAGGACTGTCGGCTACGTCCTGCAGCCCGCCGAGGCATATCGCGTGCCGTTGGCCTGGTGCGCCGGGAGGACGTCGACGACGGCGTGCAACAACGAACAGTCCGTGTCGTGGAGCGGCGCCATCTTCCTTCCGTGTTCTGTGACGACGACAGCTGCCGGACACGCCCAGCCGTCTGCCTCGAATGACGAGGCCGCCCCCGCAGCCGGGCGGAAGATGATCCGGTAGAGAAGCGAGTTCTCGTGACAGCCCTCCGCGGGAGGCCCAAGGGGAAGGGCATCGAGGACCGCTCTGAGCCTTCTTGCCTGCGTGCTGTCGAGTCGGACCGTGACGGGACCTGACGACGCGCCGGCAGGGCTGGTTTGAGAAAAGCCGGTCACCTCCACGACGCCTCCACCGGGGGCGAGCTCTCCAGCTGACCGGCTCGGCAGCCAGACCGTCTGCGCATCGACGCGCAACTCGGTGTCGCTCGTGCCGCCGATGGGCGCGAGATCGTAGGCCAACTGGGCGAGGTACTCATTGGGGCCCGAGATCGGCAACGAGACCACGACTCCGCTCGCCGTGCCGGTCGGACTGCTGGCATTTCCGGTCGAAGTCACCTTGGCTCCCCTGGGGAGATGCGCCTCGATGTAGCTCTCCACGAAGGCGGGCGATTCGTCGACGAGGTACAGCCGGTGGACGTCGATCAGGCCGCCGACTCCTGGTGTCTCGAGGGGGCTCGCGAGCCAGGTGGAGACGACCTTGCTCGTCGAACGTGCACCCGGTGGGATGCTCGCCTGCCCCAACACTGTGTGCGCGAACAACTCTGGGCTCGTCGCGCCGACGGGGACAGACCCGGCTGCGATGACTCCAACCCCGACGCCGACCACCACCAGCACCGAGCAGGCAACCAGCAGGAACCCTCGCACGCCTGCATTGTCCCACCGCGCCCCGGTGAGCACATGACACGACCGAACGAGATGCACCGTTTCGCGCTGGACCCGTGAGGATCCGAAATGGACCTGGTCAGCCCGTGAACGCGACCTCGCGCGAGCACCACCGATGCGGACCCGGCAGGATGGAGTCATGTCCAGCAGCGGAGAGAGTCGGGCTCAGAGCCAGTCGCACGGTCTGGTCCAAGGCATTGGCGCGCCGCCACGGGTGACACTGATCGTCAACGGGACCGAACGCTCGGTGCCGGCGACGGCGTCACTCCTGTCGGTGCTGCGTGGCGAGTTGGGCCTGACAGGTGCCAAGCCCGGTTGCGGGGAGGGGGAGTGCGGGTCCTGCACCGTACTTGTCGACAACCGGCCCGTGCGCGCCTGCCAACAGCAGGTAGCCGACATCGCAGGGCAGAACGTCACCACCGTCGAAGGGCTCGTGAGCGACGGCCGGCTGCACCCGGTCCAGCAGGCCTTCGTCGAACTCGGCGCTGCCCAGTGCGGCTACTGCACTCCTGGCATGGTCCTTTCGGTGGTCGCCTTGTTGGCGCGCGACTCGGACCCGGACGACGGCGCCGTGAACGAGGCGCTGTCCGGCAATCTCTGCCGTTGTGGCGCCTACACCTGCATCCGCAAAGCTGTCCACCGGGCTGCCGAGCTGACTGCGGGGCCCGGCATCGCCGACGACGTGTCGGTCACGCCGGGCACTGAGGATTGGAAGTTGCCTGACCCACGCCCTGACGGGCCCAGGCCGGCGCGGCCGTGGGACATGACCGAGCCTACCGACCGTGACTGGTTCGAGGTTCTCGGGGACGGGCTGGTCGTGGTGCTCCCGCCTCGCAGGCCGGCAACGGGCACCTGGTCGACCAGCGGCGGCGCCTGGCTGCATGTCGGCTGTGACGGGATTATCACCGCATTCACCGGCAAGGTTGACGTGGGCCAGGACAACCGCACCGCGCTGCGCCTCCTCGTCGCCGAGGAGCTCCGCATTCCCGTTGACCGGGTCCGTCTCGCGATGGGGGACACCGATCTGTGCCCCTACGACATGGGCACGTTCGGCAGCCGGTCCATGCCCGACGCCGGCAGCGCGCTCAGCCAGGTCGCCGCCTACGCGCGTTTCCTGTCGCCACCGCCTCCAGGGTCACGAAGAATCGAGATCGTCACCGGCGAGCCGACGGTCACGCGGCCGTCGCAGTGGCAGATCGCCGGGTCTGCGCACATACCCCCGGCAACGATCGACGCCGTCACGGGCGCCCGCAAGTTCGTCACGGACCTGAGCATGCCAGGTCTGTGGCACGGTGCCATGCTGCGCCCGCCCGTGTTCGGAGCGGTGCTCGGCCACCTCGATACAACTTCACTCGACGGTCGCGCCGACGTGATCGTGGTCCAGACTCCCGCGGGCACCGGTGTCGTGGCTCGCGACAGGGCGGAGGCCCGCATGGCGCTGGCCGAGCTCGTGGCCGAGTGGGAGGTTCCCGAGGCGCCGTCGGACAGCGACCTCGAAGCGTTCCTGCGCTCGCATCCGGCGCCAGGAGCAGACGGCTGGAACGGGCCGTTCCACTACGAGGTCGGGGAGCCCGAGATCGCCCTGAAGGCCGCGGCCGTGCGCGAAGACGCCACCTACACCACCGCCTACCTTGCCCCCGCCGCTCTCGAGAATCGTGCCGCGGTGGCGGTCTGGGACGACGACGAACGATTGACGATCTGGACAGGGACCCAGACCCCTTTCCCGGTCCGGGCCCAGGTCGCCGAAGCCCTCGGTCTGGACGAGCAGGATGTCCGGGTCATAGTGCCGCCGACGGGCGGCGGGTTCGGCGGCAAGCACGCGGCCGGTGTCGCCACCGAGGCGGCCATCCTGGCCCGGGAGATCGGCGAACCGGTCCGGGTGGCCTGGAGCCGCTCCGAAGAATTCACCGTCGGCACTCTCCGTCCCGCCGCGGTCATCGATGTGGCTGCCGGAGCGACGGTCGACGGTGAGCTGACCGCGTGGACCTTCACCAACATCAACTCGGGCCAGGCCGCCATCGCGACCCCCTACCGGGTGGCCAACCAGCGGATCGACTACCAGCCTGCGCACAGCCCGCTCGCCCAGGCCTCCTACCGGGCTCTGGCGGCCAACGCCAACAACTTCGCAAGGGAGTCGCACTTAGACGAGCTGGCCCACCGGCTCGGTCGTGATCCGGTCGAGTTCCGCCTCGCCAACCTGGCCGACGAAAGGCTCGCCGATGTGCTGCGAGCGGCTGCCGAGCGTTTCGGGTGGGCGGCCGGGCACGACAACTCCGGCCGGGGCGTCGCGTGCGGGCTCGAGAAGGAGGGAAGGGTTGCCACTGCCGCGCAGGTCGTCGTCGGCCGGGACGGCCTTCTCCGGGTGGTCCGTATCGTCACCGCGTACGAGTGCGGTGCCGTGGTCAACCCCGGCACCGTGATCAACCAGATAGAAGGCGCCACGGTCCTGGCTCTCGGCGGCGCACTGTTCGAGGCGGTCCACTTCAGTGCCGGGGCCATCACCAACGGCTCGTTCTCCGGCTATCGCGTCCCGCGGATCTCCGACGTACCGCCGATCGAGGTCGTCCTGTTGAACCGTGCGGATCTGCCCTCGGCTGGGGCCGGCGAGACGCCGATGATCGCGGTTGCACCGGCGGTTGCCAATGCCATCTTCGATGCGACGGGGCAGCGCCTGCGGTCGCTCCCTCTGATTGGCGATGGCCCGGTACAACCCGATGCTTGAGCCAGGAAGCCGACCGCGGTCACGGAGAGCCGAGGTTGGACCGCGACGACCTGGACCAGGTCGCCGCGGCCGGGCCGCTCACGCTCGAACGGCCCGGGCGAGCGCCACAGCGGGGTGTTCCTCTACGCCAGCGGCGTCATGACGTGCTTGATCTGGGTGTAGTCCTCGAGGGAGTACATGGACATGTCCTTGCCGTAGCCGCTCTGCTTGTAGCCGCCGTGCGGCATCTCGGGGGTGAGCCAGAAATGGGTGTTGATCCAGACCGCGCCGTACTGCAGCCGGCGGGCGACGCGCATCGCGCGGGAAATGTCGCGGGTCCACACCGAGGACGCCAGCCCGTAGTCGACGTCGTTGGCCCAGGCCACGGCTTGATCCTCGTCGGAGAAACGCTGCACGGTGACCACCGGCCCGAAGACCTCCCGCTGCACGATCTCGGCCTTCTGGTCGACGCCGGTGACCACGGTCGGCTTGTAGTAGAAGCCCTGTCCTGAGATCTCCTCGCCGCCGGTGAGGACCTCGGCCCCGGCGTCCTTCGCCCGGACGACGAAGCCCTTCACGCTCTCGCGCTGTCGGGCCGATACCAGAGGTCCCACCTCGACCTCGGTGTCGGTGATGTCGCCGACCTTGATCGACTCGACGGCGGGCACCAGGGCCGAGAGCAGGTCGTCGTAGATCTTGGGACCTGCCACCACGCGACATGACGCCGTGCAGTCCTGGCCCGTGTTGGCGTAGCCGGCGAACTTCAGGGTCTCGACCAGGGCCGCCAGGTCGGCGTCGTCGAAGACCACCACCGGGGCCTTGCCGCCGAGCTCGAGATGGGCGCGCTTAACGGTCTCGGCACATGCGGCGGCGATGATCTTACCCGTCGCGGTGTCGCCGGTGACAGAGACGAGGCGGACCGCCGGGTGGCGCGTGAGGGCGTCGCCGATGACCGCGCCGCGACCGGTCACCACGTTGAACACACCTGCGGGGAAGATGTCGGTTGCCAACTCGGCCAGGCGAAGCGTGGTGAGCGGTGTGATCTGCGCCGGCTTGATGATCGAGGTATTGCCGGCGGCCAAGGCAGGGCCGAGCTTCCAGACGGTCATCATCAAGGGGTAGTTCCACGGGCAGATGCCGACGGTGACGCCCAATGGCTCCCGGCGGATCATGGAGGTGAAGCCCCTCTCGTACTCCCCGGTCGACTTGCCCTCCTGACAGCGGGCAGCGCCGGCGAAAAAGCGCAGGCTGTCGGACACGAACGGGATGTCGCCTTGCGAGACCGTGATCGGCTTGCCGACATCGATGGATTCGAGCCGGGCAAGCTCGGCTGCATCGGCGTCGATGGCATCGGCGAGCCTGAGGAGCATGGCGCTGCGCTCTTTGGGCGGTGTGTCGAACCAGACCTCGTCGTAGGCCCTCTGCGCCGCGCTCACCGCACGAGCGACATCCTCCGTGCCGGCGACGGCAACCTTGGCGATCGTCTTGCCGGTGGCCGGGTTGATGTCGTCATCTGTCTCGCCTTCGGCGGGATCCACCCACTCCCCGCCGATGAACAACGGGCGGTACTTCTCCACGTTCTCCTCCATGGCGCTGCTCTCCTTTCCGCAATCGTGGCCCTAGCCGTCGATGGTCCCGGTGCCCAGCGGGCCGCTCTCGAGCCAGGCCGGCGTCCGGCCGCCCCGAGCTCGGCTGCGACGGGCACGGCAAGCTCGTCTGTGGCGCCGCTCTTGTGCTGACGATCAGACCGGACCGGCGCCCGAGCCTTACTCTTCTTGTCCTCCTCGAGCTTGTGTGCTCTCCGGCGCAAGTGGCAAGGCGGCACCTTCCGGCACGAGCGTGGGCGTAGAGCGGTTGAGCGTCTCCCCGCGGAAGAACGACGGCCCTGCCAAGCGCCAGGCCACGGCGCAGACAAGACCGATGAGCGCGCTGATGAGGAAGACCATGAACACCCCGCCGATGTCCCAGTGTGGGGCGAACGGCAACTGCAAGGACGTGTAGCTCTGATTGCTCGAGAAGAACCAGTCCTGCTCCAAGCTATAAGCCCCTGCAGCGAACAGGATCAGTCCGCCAAGGCCTGGCAGGACCCCCTTCATCAGCAGGTCACGCGAGCTTCGCGTGAGGACCTTCCGGTAGTACCACAGGCATGTCCAGCCGGTCAGGCCGTAGTAGAAGGCGATCCACACGCCGATGGCCGTTACCGAGTCCGCGATCACGTTGCCACCGGAGAGGTAGTTCATGAGTGAGTACATCACTATCGAGACCCCGCCCATCACTAGGGTCGCGACCGTCGGAGTCAGGTACTTCTTGTCTATGGTCCCGAACGCGTCGGGCACCGCCTTGTACACGCTCATCGAGAGCATCGTGCGGGCCGTGGGCAGGATCGTCGTCTGCGTGGACGCGGCGGCCGACGAGAGCACCATGAGCAGCAAGAGGTGAGCGAAGACCGAGCCGATCCAGGCCGATCCGAACACGGCAGTGCCTTGCACCGACAGCACGTCGGTGAGGTGCGCCGGGTTCGCCAGGCCTATGCCCGTCGTGCCGACACCGGCGAAGGCCTGCGCGGCGATGGTGACGAGTGCGTACGTCGCCAGCAGCAGCAGCGTGGCGATGATCCCCGCCAAGCCCGGGAGCCGCTGCTTGTCGCTCGTCTCCTCGTTCACCGAGAGCGAGGTGTCCCAGCCCCAGTAGATGAACAGCATGAGGACGAGTCCGTCGACGATCTTTGTCGGAGAGACGGTCGTCGGGTTGAACCACGACATGCTCGGCACCAGGTGGCCTGCCGGTGCGTGGCCTGTAGCCACCCTGACCAGTGCCACGACCGCGTAGACGGCCAGCATGACGAGCTCGATCGACAACAGGACCTGCTGGACCCGCGCCGAGACCTCGATGCCCCTGTAGCAGATATAGGTCAGAACGACGATGAACAGGACGCCGACGAGGAGCACCCAGAAGCTGGTCGGGTTGTCCCCGATGCTATTTCTGTTGAAGAGCATGAAGCCGTACTGACCGGCTACTTCGGCAAGGCTCGCCATGACGAGCACGTCTGAGGCGATGATGCCCCAGCCACCTGCCCAGCCCGTCTTGGGGCCGAAGGCTCGCGTGGCCCAGGTGAAGGTCGTCCCGCAGTCGGGATCCGCCTTGTTGAGCTCGCTGTAGCCGATCGAGATCAGCAGCATCGGCACGAACGCGGCGATCGCGACGAATGGCGCATGGAAACCGACATCGGCGACGACGAGACCGAGCGTCGCCGCCAGGCTGTAGGCGGGGGCGGTGGACGCGGTGCCGATGACCACGCTCGAGACAAGCCCGATCGCCCCCGACTTCAAGCCCTTGTCGACGCCTTCCCCTGGAGGCAGCAGAACGGCGCCGGCGGACATCAGACCGTGCTCTGTTCCAGCATCGCGTCCGCCACCTTCACGAAGCCGGCGATATTGGCGCCCAGCACGTAGTCGCCCGGCCTGTCGTACTCCTCGGCTGCCGCACGCACATTGGTGTGTATCGCGCGCATGATGTGCCGCAACCTGTCGTCCACCTGCTCCCGGGTCCATGAGAGGTGCTCGATGTCCTGGGTCATCTCGAGACCCGAGACTGCCACACCGCCTGCGTTGGCGGCCTTGCCCGGTCCGTAGAGGACCTTGGCGCTCATGAGGCGCTCGACTCCTTCGGGCGTGGTCGGCATGTTGGCGCCTTCGGCCACCAACTGGACGCCGTTGGCCACGAGGTTCTGCGCGTCCACACCACTGACCTCGTTCTGGGTCGCGCTCGGGAAGGCACAATCCGCCGGGACGGACCAGAGCGGGTTGGACGCGCCGTGGCCTGCCGATGTGAAGCTCGCACGGGGGAAACGCTCGGCGTACTCGCTGATGCGTCCACGTCGCAGGTTCTTCAGCTCCAGCACGTAGGCGAGCTTGTCCGCGTCGATCCCGTCGGGGTCGAGGATGAACCCGTCCGAGTCCGAGAGCGTGAGGGGCTTGGCGCCGAGGTCGATCAGCTTCTCGACGGTGTACTGGGCGACGTTGCCGCTTCCGGAGACCAGGCACCGCTTGCCTGCCAGGTCCTCACTTCTGGTTGCCAGCATCTCCTCGGCGAAGTACACGACGCCGTAACCGGTGGCCTCCGGCCGGATCTCCGAGCCTCCCCAGTTGATGCCCTTGCCGGTGATCACACCGGTGAACTGGTTGGCGATCCGCTTGTACTGCCCGAACAGGAAACCGATCTCCCGACTGCCGACGCCGATGTCGCCCGCCGGCACATCGGTGAACTGGCCGATGTGACGGTAGAGCTCGGTCATGAAGCCCTGGCAGAAGCGGCGCACCTCGCCGTCGCTCTTGCCCTTCGGGTCGAAATCGGAACCGCCCTTGGCCCCACCCATGGGCAGGGTGGTGAGGGAGTTCTTGAACACCTGCTCGAAAGCGAGGAACTTCAGCAGACCCAGGTAGACCGACGGGTGGAACCTGAGCCCGCCTTTGTACGGTCCGATGGCGCTGTTCATCTGGACTCGGTAGCCGCGGTTGACCTGGATCTCACCGTCATCGTCGACCCAGCTCACCCGGAACATGATCACCCGCTCGGGCTCGACGAACCGCTCGAGGACCTTCATCTCGCTGTACTTCGGGAAACGCTCGACGACCGGCTCGAGGGAGGTCAGTACCTCACGCACCGCCTGTAGGAACTCCGGCTGGCCCGAGTTCCGAGTCTCGAGGTCGCTCAGGATCGTCTTGATGCTGTTGCTCACTGCAGTTGCCTCCTTGTGCACTCCGTTGTGCATGTCTGGCTTCTTGTTCGCCCGGCTCTGTCGATCTGCCGCGCTCCTCGCCCTCGGTCGTCAGGCCTGGACCACCGGAATGACCTTGTTGATCCGGTGCAATCTCCCTCCTGGTCGCGATGGGGCTTTTGGGCGATTGTCCCACCGCCCATCGGCGGTGAATAGGGACTTTCGGCCCATGGAGAAGAATCGGGCTTCCTCTAGACTAAGTGGCCGCACGCCTGAAGTTGCATTTTGTCGTGTCAGCCCTTGCCGACCCGTGGGTCGGATTGCCGAGAAAGGACCTTCTCATGCGAGTTCTCGTGGTAGGAGCCGGTGGAGTCGGGAGCGCGTTCGCCCATATAGTGGCGCGCCGGGGCAGCTTCGAGAGGGTCGTGATAGCCGACTTCGACCGCGAGCGTGCGGAGAAGGCAGCGTCGGTTTCGGACCGTTTCTCAGGCGTCAAGATCGACGCCTCCAACGAGTCGTCGATCGCCGATTTGATCCGGGCGGAGAGCTGCGACGCGGTCCTCAACGCAGTCGACCCCCGCTTCGTCATGCCCATCTACCGCGCCGCCTTCGCGGCGGGGGTCACCTACATGGACATGGCCATGTCGCTCTCGCACCCGCATCCTGAGGACCCGTACTCCAAGCCAGGAGTGAAGCTCGGCGACGAGCAGTTCGAGCTCGCCCCGAAGTGGGAGGAGCGCGGGCTGCTGGCGCTCGCCGGCATGGGGGTCGAGCCTGGGCTGTCGGACGTGTTCGCCCGCCACGCGGCGGACAACCTCTTCGGTTCCGTCGACGAGATCGGGGTCAGGGACGGGGCCAACCTCGTCGTCGACGGCTACGAATTCTGCCCGACCTTCTCGATCTGGACGACGATCGAGGAATGCCTGAACCCTCCCATCATCTGGGAGAAGGGGCGTGGGTGGTTCACCACCGAGCCCTTCAGCGAGCCGGAGACCTTCGTCTTCCCGGCCGGTATCGGCCCGGTCGAGTGCGTGAACGTGGAGCACGAAGAGGTTCTCCTTGTGCCGCGCTGGGTCGACGCCAAGCGGGTCACGTTCAAGTACGGCCTGGGGGACGAGTTCATCGGCGTTCTCAAGACGATCCATATGCTCGGGCTCGATTCGACCAAGGAGGTCTCGGTGGGCGGCGCCCACGTGTCGCCCCGGGACGTCGTCGCCGCGTGCCTTCCGGACCCGGCCGGGATCGGTCATCTCATGCACGGCGTCACCTGCGCCGGGACCTGGGTGACGGGCACCGGCAAGGATGGCTCCCCACGGGAGGTCTACCTGTACCACGCAGTGGACAACGACTGGTGCATGTCGGAGTACGACTCGCAGGCCGTGGTCTGGCAGACCGCCATCAACCCCGTGGTGGCGCTCGAGCTCCTCGCCTCGGGAGTCTGGTCAGGTGCCGGTCTTCTCGGCCCGGAGGCGCTCCCGTCCGAACCGTTCCTCGAGCTGTTGAACGACAGCGGCGCGCCGTGGGGCCTCGACGAGAGAAAGCCGGCGGAGGCTTCGTCCTAGCTCGCCAGGGATGATGCCTGGCATGGCGGGCGGGCCGACGGGCCAGTGTTGACGCACCGCCAAATCGTGATGGCACCGGCGGCATCGGGACGGGTCGCTCACCGTACCGCTGGCTGGGACCCGAGCCTATGCTTGCATGATGAAGCGGATTTCTGCCTACTTTCGGCCTGAGTCCATCGGCGAGGCGTTCGCGCTGCTTGACCAGCCCGGGGCCGTTCTCATCGGCGGTGGCACCAAACTGAACCTCCGGACGATGTCTGTGCCCATGTCGGTGGTGGACCTTCAGCTCGCCCGTCTCGACGGGATCGACCGCCTCGACGATGACACGCTGAGCATTGGCGCGACCACGACGCTGCAGCAGCTCGTCGACAGTGAAGAGGTCCCGGCGGTGGTTCGCGGCGCGGCGCGGCGGGAGCTGCCGAGCACGCTCAGGGCGCAGTCCACCCTCGGCGGGACGATCGTGAGCGCGGACGCGGAGAGCGAGCTCCTGACGGCGTTGCTCGTCCACGATGCGGTGGTGTCGGTCGCCAGCCCTGAAGGGACCGAGAAGATGGAGCTGGGGGCTCTGCTCGCGCATCTCCCGCTTGCGCCGCACGCCATCGTGACCGCTGTCGCCATCGACACCCGGGGTGCAGCGTCGGTCGCTCGCACGGCGCGCACACCCGCTGACAAGGCCATCGTGGCGGCGGCGGCTCGCGTGGGGGTGGACGGGCGCAGGCGCCTTGCCCTCGCCGGAGTGGCGTCCACCCCGGTCCTGGTGGAGGAGACGAGCAAGCTCGACCCACCTGGCGACTTCCGCGGATCTGGCGAGTACCGGCGCGCGCTGGCCGGTGTGCTGATTTCCCGTGTTATCGAGGGGGTGTCTTGATGGATCTGCACGTCACACTCAACCGAGTCGAGCGTCACCTCACTTGCGAGGTCGGCGATTCGCTGCTCGAGGTGCTCCGCCGGGAGGGGTGCTTCAGCGTCCGCTACGGATCGGAGACAGGCGAGACAGGCGCGGCTGCGATCCTGCTCGACGGCCGGCTGATCTCGGCCGACGTGCTCCTTGCCGTTCAGGCCGATGGGCACGTGGTCACCACGGTGGAGTCGCTCAACGTGGCCACAGGTGAGCTGGACCCGATCCAGGAGGCGTTCGTCGAGACGGGAGCGCTGCAGTCCGGGTACTCGGCCGGGGCGATGGTGCTGGCGACCAAGGCCCTCCTCGAGCGTGGCCCCGATCCCAACGACGACGAGATCCGCGACGCGCTGTCGGGGATCCTCGACCGCGAGACCGGCTACACCAAGGTGATCGAAGCGGTCCGCCGCGCGGCGGCTGTGCTGCGCGGGGACAAGCCTGACCCGATGGAGCCGCTCGTCGTCGAGACGCTGTCGGGAAACCTCGAGCTGGCAGGGACGCTCCCTCCGCTCGCGCTCGACGTGTCGCCTGCCGTGCCGCGCCTTGTGCCGTCCCCGGATGTTCCCCACACCGCCGTGGTCGGCAAGCCCGAGCACAAGGTGGAAGCTCTGCGACTGGTTAAGGGCAACGCGGCCTTTGCCGACGACATCGAGCTTCGCGGGATGCTGCACGCGAAGGTCCTGCGGAGCCCACATGCTCACGCGCGCATTGTCGCGATCGACGACTCGCAGGCAAGAGCGCTGCCCGGTGTGCACGCTGTGGTGCACCATGGCAATACGCCGCGCGTGAAGTACGCCTCGGGCGGCCAGAGCTGGCCCAACCCGCTTCCCCACGACGAGGTGAGCTTCGACGACAAGGTGCGCTACGTCGGCGATCGGGTCGCGGCCGTCGCTGCGGAGTCGCCGGAGATCGCCGAGGAAGCGTGCCGACTGATCAAGGTCACCTACGAGGTTCTGCCCGCGGTCTTGGATGCCAAGTCGGCATTGGCCGAGGGCGCGCCGGTCATCCATGACGAAACCGACACGGTTGGGATCTACAACGCGGCGCGCAACATCAGCCACCACATCGAGGGCCAGACCGTCAGCGATGCGGAGATGGACGCCGCCTTCGCCCGGGCCGACCGCGTCTTCGAGACGACCTTCGAGGTCCAGCAGATGCAGCACACCCCGATCGAGCCGCACGCCGCAATCGGCTGGCTCGACGAGGACGAGCGGCTCGTGCTGCGGTCGTCCACGCAGGTGCCCTTCCACATCCGCCGCATGCTCGCGCCGCTGCTCGGGCTCCCGGTGAAGGCCATCCGCATCATAAAGCCCCGCATGGGCGGCGGTTTCGGCTCGAAGCAGGAGCTGGTCATCGAGGACATCGTCGGCCACCTCGTGCTGGCCACCCGCCGGCCCGTCAGGCTCGTGTTCAACCGGGAGGAGGAGTTCGTCTCCTCGCGGACCCGCCACTCGCAGACGCTCACCTACCGGACCGGGGTCACAAACGATGGTCACCTCGTGGCACAGGACCTGCGCGTACTCGCGAGCACGGGCGCTTACGGCACGCACGGTTTCACCGTGAATTCGCTCACGGGCGCGCGCGGCCTCTCGCTCTACAACTGCCCGGCCAAGCGGTTCAGTTGCGATGTCGCCTATACGAACCGCCCGGTCGCGGGCGCCTTCCGCGGCTACGGGGCACCGCAGGCATTCTTCGGGCTCGAGTCGCAGATGGAGGACATCGCCCGCGCCTTGCACCTCGATCCCGTCGCGTTCCGGCGCACGAACTGGGTGCAGTCCGGCGACGCACTCGACATAGTGCTGCGCCTCGGCGAACGGGGGGGCGTGGTGGAGGAGATCGCACCGGAGGACATGCCGCATGTGACGACCTGCGGCCTGGAGGAGTGCGTGGCGCAGGGCCTTCGCGCGATCGGCTGGCACCGCCGAGAGGACCCTCTGTGGAAGCAGCCACCTGACCGGCCGCACATCCGCCGCGGGATCGGACTTGCGCTGTGCATGCAGGGATCGGGCATCCCGTTCGTGGACATGGGCGCGTGCTCGATCAAGATCAACGACGACGGGTCGTTCAATCTTCTGGTGGGGGCTGCCGACCTCGGCACCGGGGCGGACACGGTGTTCGCCCAGATCGCGGCGGACGTGCTCGGAGTGGCGACCGACGACATCCTGGTGTACTCGGGCGACACCGACTTCACGCCGTTCGACGTCGGCGCATACGCCTCGAGTACCACCTACATATCCGGCATGGCGGTGAAGAAGGCCGCCGAAGCCGCGCGGGTGCGCATCGTGGAGCGCGGGGCCCGGCTGCTGAATGTCCAAGCCGTCGAGATCGAGCTGCGCGACCGCCGGGCGTGGGCGGCCGACGGGCGGTCGGTGTCGATTGGAGACATCGCCCTGAACGCGCTGCACACCGAGGACCAGGAGCAGATCATGGGGACGGCGTCCCACTGGTCGAGCGAGTCACCGGCGCCGTTCGCCGCCCAGCTGGCAGAGATCGAGGTCGATGTCGACACTGGCGAGGTCACAGTGCAAAAGCTCGTGATGGCCGTGGACTGCGGCGTGGCGATCAACCCGGTAGGCGCGAGCGGGCAGGTGGAGGGTGGCATGGTGCAGGCGCTCGGCTACGCGCTCAGCGAAGAAACGCTTCTCGACGATCTCGGCCGCCCACTGAACGCGCGTTTTGGGCCTTACTGGATCTTCCGGTCCGACGACACGCCGACCACGGAGGTTTTCCTCGTGCAGACGATGGAGCCTTCCGGCCCCTTCGGGGCGAAGTCCATCGCCGAGATCGTCATCGACGCCGTCGCTCCGGCGGTTCGCAACGGCATCCTCGACGCGACCGGAGTGACCATCGACTCGATCCCATTCACGCCCGAGCGTGTCTGGCGGGCACTTCACGCCTGATCGATCTCGTCACCGGCCTCGGGCCATGAGCGCACTTTGCACAGGCATCGCCGGTCCGACCGGCTCGTCGGCGCAGCAGAGCCACCGCGTCGAGCCGTTAAGGCTCATAGGCGTTCAGGAAGGTGCTGCAGCTTGTCGGCCAGAGACTCGCAGCGTTGCACCACGAAGTTCTGAGTGGAACCCCCGCGCAAGCTGAGCACGAGCGAGCCCGCAACAGGCGCGGCCGAGATTGGCAAGAGCTGGATATGGGCCATTTCGGCCCAAGCGATGTTGAGAGGGGGAGCGTCTGTCGCGCGCCGCGGAGTAAAGGAGAAGCCGTGCCCGTCCAGCACGATCTCCCCTGCGACCGGCCGGCTGCCGCCGCCTGGCTGCAGACTCTGAGCCCGCGCCGGCCCCGCGTAGATAGCGTCGCCCGGCAGGCTCGCGAGCCGCTGTTGTTCGAGTCGACGCCATCTCCGCTTGAACAGCGGCACCTCTACAGCCGCGATCAGGAACATGACCGCCAGAAACGCTGTCGCTGCGATCATGCCTCTCGACGAGTGGTTCAGTGCGGCGGCCATTATGAAGCCCAGTGCGGCCACCGCCAGGACGCGAATGATGACGAATCGCCAGAGGCCCTTGGGCGGCACTACCTCGCGAGTGGGAAGCCTGAGGCCAGCTGGCTCTCCGGTCACAAAGAGCAGGCTACCGGTCTGTCGGTTAAGTGAGCTGGTGGAACACCGTGAGAGGCGGGCGAGCCTCTTGCCGAGCCGAAGGCGCTCGGGGAGAAGTATCCTCACAGTCGATCGGTACGCCCAGCTCGGTGAGACGGGCGGGTATTCGGTACGCCAATCTGTCCGTGCTCGCCGCCCGTTGGTATCTGAGGCGGTCACGGTGGCTGTGTAGTGGCTCGTCGGGGTGTCGGAGCGGATGGGCACGTCACCGACAGGCCCGAGTTCGTGGCGGGCGAAATTCTCGACTAGGGAAGTAGTCAGGGTGATCCCTGATTGCCAGACGCCGACAGTGTCGTGATGATTGGAGCATGAAGAGACTTCCGGCTGGCGATCTTTTGTGGAACCGGCGCCGTGAGCGGGAAAGGCGGGACCGGCCAAACGGCGCCCTTCGATACGGCGCTGACGGAAAGGACATCGGATGAGCACCACCACGGTCCCCGACATCTCCCACAATCAGGCCGCCCAGAGTCGCTGGGCCGTGGAGACCCATGGGCTGACCAAGCGGTTTGGGGAGAACGTCGCCATGAACGGCGTCGAGCTCCTCGTCCCTCGGGGATGCGCGTTCGGCTACCTCGGCCCCAACGGCGCCGGCAAGACCACGCTCATCCGGGTGTTGTTGGGACTAACGCACGCCGACGCGGGCACGATGTCCCTACTCGGATACCCGGTCCCCAAACACCGCGATCTGGCACTGGCGCGGGTTGGCGCCATCGTGGACGAGCCTCGGTTCCACGGCCATCTGAGCGGGAGGGAGAACCTCCAGATTCTCGCCGCAGCTCGGGAACCCGCGGCTCGGGACCGGATCGAATCGTCTCTCGAGCGTGTCGGCCTGCTTCACCGCGCCGATGACAAGGTGTCGAAGTACTCGATGGGCATGCGCCAGCGTCTCGGGGTTGCGGCCTGCCTGATCGGGGACCCTGAGCTGCTGATCCTGGACGAGCCGATGAACGGACTCGATCCGGCCGGCATGGCCGAAATGCGCGACATGATCGTCTCCCTGGTGGCCGAGGGCTGCACGGTCGTGTTGTCGTCGCACCTCCTTGACGAGGTCGAGCGGACCTGCGACGCCGTGGCCATCGTGGACCGGGGCAAGGTCATCCGGCAAGGACCGATCTCCGAACTGCTGGCGGGGGCATCGCTGGCCCTTCAGGTCGAATGCTCCGAGCCCGATCGAGCCCGCTCCCTCCTCGAAGGCTCCACCATCGGAGCGCACATCGAAGTCGGCCCGCTGGGGCTCGGGATCACTTTGCCGGCAGGGACGGCGCGCGAAGTCATCGCCGAGATCAATCGCATTCTGGTGGAAGGTGGCATTTCTGTGTATCGGTTGCAGGAAATCCAGGCATCGCTCGAATCGTGGTTCCTGCAGGTCACGAGTCGACTGGGGGCCCCGGAGTGACGACTGTGCCCGCCCCAACGGCTACAGCGCCAAGTCTGCCAGCCGGCCCAGAGGGTCCGTCCCATGACCATCGGGGATCCCCGATGCCCACGGGCGCCATGATCGCGACCAGATTCATGGAGCTGCGCAAACGGCGCGGGCTCATGATCGCCCTGATTCTGGTGAACATCGGCATCCCCACCGTCTTCCTTCTCGTACGGCTGCTCGCCCACGCATTCGCGCCGAAGTCCTACGGGCCGGCCGGCGGCTACGACGTCTACACGGGTCTTTGCACCGGCGTGCTCTACGTCTTCGGCTTCATCGTCGCCGCCACGTTGGGCTGCTCGGCGGGATCGGTCGACCTCACCGAAGGGATGTTCCGGCACCTGGTCGTGACCGGCCGCTCGCGTTTGGCACTGTACCTCGCCCGGATCCCGGCTGGTTTGGCCATCATCGTGCCCTTGGTGGCGGCCGGTTTCACCATCGTCTGCGCGGTGTGCGTCTTCGCGGCTCCGACGAGGCTCAATTACGATGGTGTGAACGTGCCCGCCGGCCTTTCACGCGCCGGATTCGAGAGCTGGGCCGGGAACCATCCCGACATTGTCATCTGCGACTTCCCTTACAACGGACCCGGTCTGCCGAACGTCCCATGCGGTCCTAACGGCCCGGTCGTCAACGTGCCGCCTGGGTCTCAGGGACTAGCGCAGATCACGCCCTCTCAGCTCAAAGCTGCGGCCTTGCTGATTGCCCGGCAGGATTACTCCGGTTACGCCACGCAATTCCTCTACCCATCCGATTCCCTGATGGTCAAGACCGGCCTGTGGATCGAACTCGAAGCGCTTATCGGGCTCATCGTCGGCCTCGGACTGGCATCGCTGCTCGGGCAGAGAACGGTAGCCGTGATCTTGATGATCGTGCTCGAGATCATCCTGACGCCTATCTTCTCCCGGGCCCATATCCCTCACCTGTTGAACCTGCAGCGCTCGGTGGTCGGCGTCGCCATGGCCCACCTGACGCCGAGTGGCCTTCCGGTGTTCGGTGGCGGCGGAGGAGGGCCGGGCGGGGGTCAGGGAAACCCGTTGCTGGTGCCCGAGTCGACCACCGTGGCCGTCTGCGTCGTCGTTGCCTGGCTGGTGGCCTGGACGGTCCTCGGCGCATGGCGGATGATGACGAGGGACGCTTGAGACGCACTGAGCCCGGGCAGACTGGCCTGTGGCCGGCCGCTTCGCGGAACCGTCGATCGGCGTGGCCGCGGGTCCCGTCCAGCCCGCTGGTGAGACTATCCAGATGAGGCTTTATGTCGCTCCTCCCGTGCGTGGCCAAGGGCCAATTGCGGCATGAGAGGGTGATTAACTGATCGAGTCGATCCAGCCGAGCACTCGTGCACTAATCGGCACCGATTCCATGATGTCCAGCACGGGAACGAGGTGGAACTCGATCAGGTCGCCGAACGCCCCCGTGGCCTCAAAAGCAGCCGCGGCGCTCTCCGCCTCGGCGATGGACATTCCGCCCATGCCATCGGCCCTCGCCCAGTGGCCATGAAATGTGAAGCCAGCCGGAGGCGTCCAAGCCTGGAATCTCTTCAGCCCGACGCGCTGGTCAACACCTGTCCGGAACTTGTAGGTCCCCCCTAAGAGCATTGACTGATCCTCTCGCGTGGTGATTTTCGTGGCAGCGTACTGTCGTCACCCGACCTGCACAAGAGGTTTCGTTGGCTGTGCACGCGCCGCTCGCGATCCTCGGTCAGCTCGTGCGGGCGCTGAGGAAGCTACGGCGGCGCGAAAGTCCTGGTCACAGATCGCCCTAGAGGCTATGAAGAAAGAACAGTCAATCGGGCGCAGCAGTGCTGCCCGGCTCGATCGGCATTCGGTATGCCGATCGGTATTCGAATGCGAAAACTTGCTCCCGGGAAAGGGCGTTAGGCTCACACAGTCACTATCCGATATCGCTAATCGTTATCGGATACGGTTCTTCTGGTGCGGGAGTTCCTGAGGGGGGCGGTGAGGCTCCACATCCTCCATCACGCTGCTCGCGGCGGGATCCACGGAGCGTGGATGTCAGAGGAACTCGCTCATCACGGTTACCGGATCAGTCCAGGCTCCCTCTATCCGACGCTTCACGAGATGGAATCTGAGGGGCTGTTGTTTTCTCGCGCCCAGATCGTCGAGGGTAGATCGCGGCGCTCGTGTTCCATCACGGATTCCGGCCGGCGCGTCTTGAAGGAGACCATCGACCAGCTGCGAGAACTCGCTGACGAGGTGCTCGGAGTGCAGGGCTCGTGAGCATGAACGAGCAGAGCGACGGGTCGGTCGGTCAGACGAACGTGTCGCTTTGGACGATTGCGCGTGAATGGACTCGTCTCGGTTGCATCGGGTTCGGGGGGCCACCCTCCCACATCGCTCTGTTCCGACGCATGTGCGTCGAAGAGCGCAACTGGATCGAAGCTACGGAGTTCGAGGACGCCATCGCGTCGGTGAATCTCCTGCCCGGCCCGGCATCTACGCAACTCGCGATCTTCTGCGCCTGGCGATTGCGAAGAACGGTCGGTGCGATCCTCGGCGGAGTCTGCTTCATCTCCCCAGGACTCGTAGTGATCCTGGTTCTCTCGGCGGTCTTCCTGGCGCACCACCCCCCTCACTGGATCCTCGGCGCGGCGGCAGGCGCAGGTGCGGCCGTTCCGGCGGTGGCACTTAGCGCCGCAAGCGGGTTCGTGCCGGCGAGTTGGAAGCGCATCGGAACTGCGAGGAGCCAGCGAACTCGCTGGCTCCTCTATGGTTTGATCGGAGGTACCGCCGCCGCCACGATCGGTCCATACCTGGTACTCGTACTCCTTTCCTGCGGAATGTTCGAGATCGTCATTCGACGTGAAGGCAGCGCATCATCAAGTTCCGCCCGGGCTGTCGTTGGGGCGGTCGCCGCGCACGCCACCGCTCTCGGCGGATTTGGCGCGCTCGCTTGGGTCGCGTTCAAAGTAGGCGCCCTCTCCTACGGTGGCGGTTTCGTCATCGTTCCGCTCATGCAGCACGACGCAGTGACGACCTATCACTGGATGACCGGTGCGCAGTTCCTAAGTGCCGTAGCCCTCGGCCAGGTCACGCCGGGTCCGGTGGTGCTCACCATCGCGGTCGTCGGTTATGCAGCGGGGGGCATCAGAGGCGGACTCTTTGCCACGTTTGTCGCCTTCACGCCGTCATTCCTGTTCATTCTCTTCGGTGCCCCGCGCTTCGATCGGATCCGAGCGAACCTCATGATCCAGTCGTTCCTCAGCGGCGCTGGACCGGCTGTCATCGGAGCAATCGTTGGGTCGGCGATACCGCTCGGTCTCGCGTTCCAACATCTTTGGCAGGTCCCGGTTCTAGCCGGCGCGCTGGTTTGGTTCTTCGTCGTTCGCCGTGGCGTCGTGAGTGGATTGCTAATCGCCGGGGGAGTCGGTGTCGTGCTAGCGCTAACTGGTGTGCTCGTTTAGCGAACAGTTCCTACGAAACGGCGATCGACCTTGAAGCGGTCCGCAGCACGTACCGAGGCGGCCAGACCTTGCCGATTACCGTTCGAGCATGCTCGCGCTACTTCTCGTCGCGCTGTCGGTGGGCCTCGACAATCTCGGAGCGGCGACCGCCATTGGCGTCTCCGGAGTCGACCGGTAGTTGCGGCTCCGCGTCGTACTGATCTTCGGCGTGTTCGAGGGCGTCATGCCGGTTGTTGGCCTCCTCCTCGGGCACTCGTTGGCCCGCGACCTGGGCGCGGCCGCCGATCCGATTGCGGGCGCTTTGCTCGGCCTCGCCGGGAGCTATGCCATCGTCTCCGAGCTCATCAACGAAAGGGGGGGTGCCCGGGACTCGGACCTGAGCGCCAAGCGCCTGGTGGTCCTCGCCGGCGCCCTGAGCATCGACAATCTCGTCATCGGCTTTGCGCTCGGCGCTTACCACGTCAACCTCGCGGTCGCGGCGGTCACCATCGCTGCGGTCAGCGTCGGCCTCTCACTGCTCGGCCTGGAGATCGGTGGGCGCCTGGGAGAGCATCTGGGACGACGAAGCGAACTCGTCGGCGGCGCTGCACTCGTCCTCGTCGGGTTAGCCGTCGGAACGGGGCTGCTGTAGGAGTTTGCTCACGTGCTTTCGGGCCTCTACTCGAGACTCCGGCATTCTCGGATGGTCGGAAGGCAGCACAGAATGATGGCGCCATCGGCTCCCCGAGCGTCCGGTGTTCGCGCCATACTCGGCGATCGGCGCTGGATCCAGCTAGCCGCGCCCGTACCTCGGTAGGTATGCCCAGCTCGGTGAGACCGGCCGGTATTCGGTGCGGCAATCTGTTCGCGCCTGCCCCTATAGGCATCACTTGGGACATGGCCCGACGTCCCAAGAATCTTGTCGACGCAGGCGTGGCGTAGTACGTGTAGCGTCGGCGCACCGGACTCGGCACTGCCGTCGGGCCCAAGCACTTAAAGGGGAGCTATGCCGACCGTAATCGGTCACCACGATGTGAAGGACAAGGATCAATGGCTCGCTTCGCTTAAGCGCGAAGAGCTCTTCGGGCCCCTCGGTGTCACAAACATCCGAACGTTCGTCGACCCGGAGAACCCGTCCCGTGTTGCAGTGCTCATGGACGTTCCCGACATGGCGGCTTTCATTGGCGCGATGCAAACCGAGGTGGCGGCTGAGGCGATGGCACACGACGGCGTGTTGCCTGAAACCCTCGTAATCCTCGTCGAGGCTTAGTCCCGACCTCAGTTCCCGGAATCACGGAACGCCGGGGACAGGCGCGGCCACGCGGGATTCGGCGCTCGCCGCTGATAGTCCAACCGCGCCCGCAGCCATCTGATCTGTGATGACAGGACCGCTGCGCAGAGGCGGAGATCGGCATGCCGGTCGGTGTTGTGAACGCCATCGACATTTCGACGCGAATTGGAGTAACCTTCGCCCCTCAGCTTGCTGTGGGACCTTGCCGTGCCAGTCCAAGCTCGGCTATGCAAGCCTAACCGGGGGGTTTCCGTCAATGTACGTAGCAGTCATCCACCACATTTCCGATCCTGAAGGATTTCAAGCCGCAGAGGACAAGGCGTTGGAACAGGGGTTGCCTGCGCACGTCCAGTTGCCGATCCATGCCGCGACGCCCGACCACACGACGGGCATCTGCATCTGGCAAGGGGACTCTGTACACGCAGTCCAGCAGCTCGTAGAGGCGGTCGTGGGTCCATTCAGCACCAACGAATACTTTGAGGTTGACGTCCAGGGTCTGCCGTAGCTGTAGTTGCCTCAGAGACCGTCGTGGCGCCGACGAACTAGCCGTTAGCCCAGCCTGAAATCCCGCGGCGGATAACTTCGCATCACGGACGACCGTTCAAGGGGGGTTGCTACAGAACGATCCTTCTCAACGAATGAAGTGACGCGACCGAGTCGACGATCTGGGCGGCCGGAACACAGCAGCTCATTTGGCCGACGGATCTAGCTGTGCTCCCGTTGCTGGCCGAGGAAGCCAGACTCAGAAAGCTCCCGGCAAGCTTCTGGGCTCGATCCGCTCCTCTATGGCTTGCTCGCCTTCCCGGCGAACCAGGTAGGACCCTTTGCCCCGGACCTCGGTCACTGCCTCGACGAAGCTGGTTCCTCGGTACAGCAGGCCGACACCATCGTCAGTCGCGTACCCATCGGGCAATACACCACCAGCGATGAGCTGTTGGAAGAGCGGGCGGCGCTGGGGTTCGGAGTCGTAGTGGACTCCATTTGAGTAGGGCAGGAAGGCCAGGCCGTTGGTCACAGGGCGCAGATCGGGCCCGAACGAGTCCGTGGTGCCGCCGAAGTGCCAGCACACTGACCCGGCGGACACTCCGGCAAGCACCACGCCTGCCCGCCAAACCTCGGCGAGCGTCCTGTCGAGACCGTGAAGCCTCCAGACCGCCAGCAGATTGGCCACGCTGCCGCCGCCAACCCAGATCACATCTTGATCGAGCAGGAACCCTGCCACGTCCTCGACGCTCGGCATCGGGAACAGGTTCAGGTGGACGACGTCGATCCCAGCCGCATGCCCGGCTTCGTCCCACAGTGCGTTCCACCCCCGCTGGTCGCCGGAGGCCGTTCCCACGTGGCACAACCGGGGGCGCCGGGAGCTCACGCCGGCCAGTTCGATGGCATGAAGGACCAAGGGAGCAAAGGCCAGGTCCGTGCGAGAACCTCGCTTGACCCCTCCCGAGGTTGCAAGGATCGTCGGCAGATCAGCTGGCATCCCGTGAGCGTAGCGAACGGGACTACTTGCTCGCCGGAGTTTCTCGCGCGGCTTGCCGGGGATGGTCTTGCAGGGGTTGGGCGCTCCGGTTCGGCAGCACGACCAGCACGGCGAGCCCAGCCGCGCCAACCACGACGGCTCCGACGGTGACGGCGAGGTCGAAGCCGCTCACGAACGACTGCCGTGCGAAGTTGGCGAGCTCGGCGCCGAGCACGCCACGAACGTGCTGGCTGACGGCGAGAGCACCTCCGAGCGAGCCGGTGATCGTGTGGAGGATCGACGCCGGCATCTTGTAGTGGGCCAGCACCGGAGCCAGCCGGTTCTTGTAGCGGGTGTTGAGGAGGCTGCCGAGAACACCAACTCCGAACGCGCCGCCGATTTGCAACGCGGCACCGTTGGTGGCCGCGCCCACGCCGGCTTGGTCGGCCGGCAGGGAACCCATCACCGACTCGGTACTGGGGGCGAACGCGAGGCCTACACCGAGGCCGATCAGCACGAGCGCCGGGAACACGTCCATGTACCTGTAGTGGATGGTGACTTGCGACAGAAGTCCCAAGCCGACGGCGATGATGACCATGCCTGCGAAGACAATGGGTTTGGTGCCGACAATGTGGTCCACCACACTCGACAGGGGAGCGACGATCAGCAGCACGACAGCAATTGGCGCAATTCGCAATCCGGTCGCGAATGCCGTGTAGCCGAGGGAGAACTGCAGGTACTGAGTGATGAGGAAGAGCACGCCCATCAATGCGAACATGAGGAGTGCCATGGCCGCCATGGCGGCCGAGAACCGCCTCGACGCGAAGAGTCTGACTTCGAGCATCGGGTGGGTCGAGTGCCGTTCCCAGATTACGAACCCGGCAAGTATCGCTGCCGCGGCGGCTATGGCGCCGAGGATCACCGGGGACGACCAGGAGCGGTTCGGTGCTTCGATGATCCCCCACAGCAGCAAGCCCAGGCCCACGATGGAGAGCCCGGCGCCGATCGGGTCGGAACGCTTGGCGTTGACGTTCTTCGAGTTGGGCACGAGCCAGATTGCAGCCAACAGCCCGATCAGCGCGATTGGCACGTTGATGAGGAACACCGATCCCCACCAGAAGTGGGCGAGCAGCCAGCCACCGGCCACGGGACCGACAGCGACACCGAGCCCGGTCGTGCCAGACCAGATCCCGATGGCCTGGGCTCGCGCACGGGCTTCGGTGAAGGTGTTGGTGAGGATCGACAGCGTCGAGGGCATGATGGCCGCTCCGCCGATCCCCATGAAGGCCCTTGCCGCAATGAGCCGGTCGGAGGTTCCCGAGAAAGCGGACGTCGCTGAGGCTGCTGCGAAAACGACCAGTCCTGCCATGAAGACCCACTTGCGTCCCAGACGGTCGCCGAGACTGCCGGCCACGAGAAGCAAACCGGCGAAGACGATTGCGTAGGCGTCGACGATCCACTGAAGCGAGCTCGACGAGGCGTGCAAGGAGCGCACGATGACCGGCAGCGCCACATTCAAGATCGTGGTGTCGAGGGTCACCAGGAGGAGGCTCACGCAGAGCACGGCGAGAATGAGCCCACGGTCCCGGATGGGTCGTACCGGTGGGGTTCCAGGCATCCCGGGCTGCACGGCCAGGTCTGCAGTCTTCGGTCGTGAGGTGTCGCCAGGCTCAGGACCGGAGACGGAGGCGCTCATCGACAGGCGGACGATTGTTGCCTGAGGGATCTCCGCGGGCCACACCTCCAGTGCCTTGTTCCCCTGTCGCGGTGGTCGGTGGCCTCGGCTGTCTGTTGCCGGCCGGTGGCTCCCGACAAGACGGGCGTGCTTGTCACGGCTGTTCCTTGTTTCCTTGCTTCCGTGCTCTCTGCTTCGAGCGATGCGCCAATGCCGCGCCGCGGACCAGCGCACAACAGCCTCCACTGTAGCCAGCGGTGCCTGGACTTTCGCAGCCTGCACGCAGGGCTGCCGCGGACGGGTCGTGGCCCGCGGCGAGAGCTTCTCAGCGACTGCCTAGGTGCAACTCAGGAAATCCTCAGGTGCGTTCTGTCTACTGAATGTGCGCAGTTGCGTGTGCGCTACCGTCCCTGAGGAGGAGAGGGCGATGGACGAGGACCATAAGAGCGACGAACCCACCGTGTGGAGCGCCGATGGGTGGGCATCGGCGACGCCGGCTGCACCAGGGCCGTCAGACTCGACGGCTGCGCCTGTCGGAACCGGGGCGGGAAGTCCTGGCCGGATGCCGGGGCCTCCTCCAGCTCCTCCCGGCGCGCCCGGAGGCCCGAGCGGTTGGGCTCAATGGGCCGGCGCCCCAGGGCCGGTCTGGGCGGCGTCGCCAAGGTCGCAGGCACACAGGCATCGGGCACCGACGATCATTCTGGCAGTGGTGTTGCTTGTGATCGGCATGGCGGCGGGGTTCGGCATCGGTCACGTTGCCTGGCAGTCGAGCTCGACATCGGCCTCGCTGCCATCGTCAAGCTCCCCCTCCTTCGGCTCGGGCACCTTCCCGTTCGGCTCGGGC
>PLIM01000064.1 GCA_003139355.1 Acidimicrobiaceae bacterium
GGAGAACCATGACCGTTGACACACGGTCAGCGTGACGTCGTCGCACATGAAAGAGATCTGGTGGTGCTGGTGGGTCGACCACACTTCCCCACCCTGCTGTTTCGAAGTCGGATGCACCCCGAGCTCCGAAGGCCCCGTCTTGAAGATGAGCCAACCGCCGTGGGCGTCGACATGCGGCCAGTCGAGAACGTCCCGAAAGAACGCTCGAGCCGTCTCGGGGTCGTCCGGGTAGACCAATGTGTGGACCGCTGTGATCATGGTCGCCAGGTTGGATCCTGCCCTCCGCGCTGGACGTGGTCCGGGACCAGGCCGAAGCGTGTCCAGCTCGTCGGCTCCGCATCAAGTCCTGTGCAAGCAGTGATCCTCGAGGCCAACGGCATGTCCGACATCGACTTCACCGGCCTGCAGGCCTTGCGGGATCTAGTGCCGCATCAGGCAAGGTTTGCGATGTTGCGTGTCTCTGGGTCGAATCCGTCGACGTCTTCTTGGATCAGTGAGTAAAGGAATACGTCATCGCGAGTGGTGCCCAAGTCGAGGTATCTCCTCAACAAACCCTCGCGGTGGAAGCCCACAGACTCCACGACTCGGATCGATCCCTCATTCTCGGGTTGGATGAGTGCTTCGAGTCGAACAATCCCAGGCAGGCTCAACGCCCAACGGCTCAGAAGGCTCAGGCTCGTGCGGGCTGAGCTTCGCCGACGACAACTTGCGACCGTGAAGTAACCAACGCCAACCACACCGGGTTGCTGTCTGTGGAGCAGACATATCATACCGGTGGCGGTGCCGGTTGCTGCTTCGGCCATCGCCAGGACCAAGCCCTCACCCGAAGCGAAACGTCCCCACTGTCGCTCGACGAAAGCGCGACCGGCCTCCTCGGAGAAGGGGTTCGGCACGGTTGTACCGGTCGGTATGACGGGATCCCGGCTCACCTCCTCGATACAGGGAAGGTCGTCGTACGACCACCTGCGTAGCAGCACCTGTCCGTGGCACAACTCCGGCGGTTCTGGAACGACGCCAGGCCGGTAGATCGGATCCACCGCCACATCATCGCAGGAATCCCGTTTGGACTCGGCTGCCAAAAGGGCAAACCTTGCCTGACGCGGCACTAGCCGGCGAGCTCAGCCAGCGGGGAGCAACCATCGAGATCGCCCGGGCGACGCACCTGGTCCATCACGACCTCAAGCACGGTGCGCTCCTCGAACAGTTCGGCCCCGATCATCTCTTCGCCTCTGTCGAACATGCCGTCTCCGCCCTTCAGCGCCGGCCCTGAGCGTCGACCGCGAGGTCATCTCGAAATCGGCTCGGATCGGGAACGAAACTGGAGCCTTCGGTGTTGTTGCTCTAGGTTCCCGGAGCGGAATCAGGAAAGGGGCTCGAACCGAAGCGTGCGAGACGAATTCCTGTGCATCCCCGAGGCTGACCAGAAGCCCGGCGGCGCCTCGTAGGGGGTTGTACCTACTGAGTTTGGCACTCAGGAATGACGGTGACGGCGATGCGCCATCAAGGGCATAAAGCAGCGGCCAGAGCGCACAAAGCTCGCCTGAGGCCTCAAGATCCCGGAGACTCCACGGCTTTCTCGGGATGCAGACAACTGAACAGATGGGTGCCCGCTCCCCGATCAGGGGCGGGCACCATCGCGTGGAGCCGCGATGGAAGTCCTCAGGCCCCGGGTTGGCACCTCAGGCCTCGGGTTGGCTTGGCGAAGCTGGACGGCTGCCCTTTGGCACGTAGTCGAAGAACCGATGCGTTTCGCCGTTGCCGGTCCACTCGGAGCGCAGGCGGGTCCGGCGTTCGACGCGACGCAGTGCAGACAACAAGAAACGGTTGAGCTCGCGGGCGTCGGCTCCTCTCATGCAGGCGTCGACGTGGAAGCCTTCAGGTGTTGCGGTGACGGTGCGCCCGACGAGCTGTTCGAGCAGAGGTCCAATCGCGCTGGGGCTGTCCGAGCTGACCTCGGCGACGAGACGAAAGTCGATATCGGTCACAGTGTCAGTTTGTCAGCTGCACGTCCGGCGCCGAGCGCCGCGGTCCACCACAGGAGGTCCGCGACCATCGTCTCGAGACGCTGGTCCAACGAGCTGAACACCTCGGAAGAGAACGGATCGGCGCGCATGGCGGCGATCATCAGCTCCGGAAGTATGTGGATGGCATGGCGAAGTGGAGCCATTTCGAATTCCACCGCGACGAGGCGTAACTGCTCGATCGCCCGGGCCCCGCCGACATTGCCGTAGCCGACGAACGCCACTGGTTTCCGATTGAATTCGGGGAACACGTGGTCCATCGCGTTCTTGAGCGATGCCGGGTAACCATGGTTGTACTCGCTGGTGACGATGATGAAACCGTCAGCGCGTTCGATGGTTCGGCCCAGGCGGCCCACATCCTCGTCGGGGTAGTCCCGTAGTGAGCGAGCCGGTGGGACGGCACGGTCGTAGAGCGGCAACGGGTGGTCCCGAAGATCCAAGATCTCGAGGTCGAAGCCCTCCCGGCGGCCGAGTCGACCCGCCAACCACGCAACGGGCTTGTCCGCGAAGCGGCCCCGGCGTGTGCTGCCGACAATCACCTGGATGAGCGGCACCAGCAGAGCCTATCGAGGAAGCGGGCTCTGCATTCCACTCGGCGCAGATCGATGCCGGGGACGCTTGCTGCGAGCCGAGCGTGAAACCGGCGTCAGGCGGCACGACCCGGAAGTGAGCGCGGTCAGCTTTGCGCGCGATGATCACTGTCCGGTGAGCCGGTGACTCTGGCGGCGGCGAACGCTGCGCATCGGCCCGCCTGAAACCGCTTCTTCGTCCGGCGAGAGATGATAGGAACCTCAAGATGAGCACGTTGCAATGGTCTCTCTGGTCGGAGGACTCGTTCCTTTCGATCGGATCCAACCGCTCCGTCCTGTCGATCGGCTCGATCGGCTC
>PLIM01000174.1 GCA_003139355.1 Acidimicrobiaceae bacterium
GCTAAGTCTTGGCTGTTTTCAACTTGGTTGATTTGTAGATGACACCGACGAATGCCGGAGTGCTCGTTTCGTGCTTGTAGTCCGCGGCGAAGCCGCCACGCACACGGCTGAACCTGCCGGCGAACTTGCCGCCGAACAACTGGAAGATCGGGAACTCCTTGTTGGCCGGTGGCCTATAGCTGCCTACCAGGACAGGGACGAGGGTCCCGCCGGCGTTGACCGCCCCGGCGCCGTTGCAGCACGGGGAAGCCACCTGGAACTGGCCGAAACGGGTGGGACCAGCGACCTGGGTCACGATGGTGCCCCCGGACTGGTTGGTGAACGCCGATCCCTGCTGGAGGAGCCAAGTGGCCCCAGGGGCAACCGTCACCGTACCGGCGTTGGCATCCGAGCCACCCCCCGACTCGTTCAGCATCCCACCGGTCACGGTAACCTTACCGGACCGGTTGTTCGTCAGCGCGATCTGCCAGTTGACTGTCCACGCCGAGCCGTGCACCTCGGCCAGGATGGCGCCGTTGTTGCGCAAAGTGCCGTCGTTGATATCGGCAGCGCCTCCCCCGGTTTTGGGCCCTTGGGCGTCGAGCACGATTGTCCCGTCGTTGACAACCGTCGTGCCGCCCAGCCCGAGGGTCGTGCTGTTGTAGTTCTCGCCCTGGTAGCCGTAGACCTCGCCCACGACGGTGATCGTCTGGCCTTTAGGTACGGTGCCCACCAGGCTGGCGTTGCTCGAGTTCACGACGAACTTGGCCGCCCCGGCGTGGTCCACCAGTTTGGTGCCGTCCTGTAAGGCCACCGCGTTGCCCGCGACCGCTCCGGCGAGCTGCGACCAGGTCCCGCCTTGGGCCGAAATGGTGCCGCGGTTGTCGATAGTCCCCGAGTTGGTGAACACGCCGTTGGGCAGGGCTCCGGGCAGCACGTCCAGGGACGCACCCGGTGCCACTGTCAAAGCGCCGTGATTGGAAACAGAGTTGACCTGCAGAAGGCCGGACTGGTCCGTAACAGTCCCTCCGACCTTGTTGATCAAGGCGACCTGTTGCCACTCGACGGGCCACGACGAGTGGGTGACCTTGGCCACGATGTTGCCGTTGTTGTCGATAGTGCCATCGCTTAGCACTGCCGCTCCGCCGGTGGTCTTGGTCCCTTGGGCATCGACCACGATGGTCCCGTCGTTGACAACCGTCGTGCCGCCCAGCCCGAGGGTCGTGCTGTTGTAGTTCTCGCCCTGGTAGCCGTAGACCTCGCCCACGACGGTGATCGTCTGGCCTTTAGGTACGGTGCCCACCAGGCTGGCGTTGCTCGAGTTCACGACGAACTTGGCCGCCCCGGCGTGGTCCACCAGTTTGGTGCCGTCCTGTAAGGCCACCGCGTTGCCCGCGACCGCTCCGGCGAGCTGCGACCAGGTCCCGCCCTGGGCCGAAATGGTGCCGCGGTTGTCGATAGTCCCCGAGTTGGTGAAGACCCCGGCGGCATAGCCGCTCCCGGGTGTTTGGAAGGCAAGGTCCATCGAAGCTCCGGGCGCCACCGTCCATGCGCCGTGGTTGGTGACCGAGTTGACGTCCAGGAGGCCCGACTGGTCGGTCACCGAAGCTTTGGGCTCATTGGTCAAGGCGCTGTAGAACTGTGTGTAGTCGGCCGCTTTGTTATTGGCGTCCTGGACCATCATCGTGACGGCGCCATGGTTGGTGAACGGGCCGCCACTGACCACTGCGTCCCCCCCATAAGGAACGCCCTTGGCCTTCTCCCCGCCGTCTGTCGAGCTCAGGACCAACCGGCCATGGGCGGTGATCAGACTCGGCCTCGTCGTGCTCAGGCCCGTCGTGTTGACCTGCTCGTTGCTGTCGTTGGGGCTGCTCTGCCCGAGGACGACCAGGGTCTGCTTCCCCGGCCCGCCAGCAGCGCCGAGGGTGAGTGACGTGATGGCGGCAAACTGGTGGTTGGGGTCGGCGGTACCTATGGACCAGGGGGCGAGGGTCACGGTGTAGGTCCCCGCCACCGTTATGCAGGCGGCGACGGGACCGTCCTCACCCGGGATCCCGTTGGTCCAATCGGCGGCGTCAGACCACCCGCCGCTCACCGGGGCCCGCCAGCTGTCCGTGCACGCCGGTGCGGCCTGGTTGGCCAAGTTCGTGGAAGCCAGGGCTGACGTGGTGGGCACGAACACGGCACCCGCGGTAAGGGCACCGGTCAACAGGAAGCGGCAACGGGTCATGCTGTCCTTTCAGGTGGGCGCTACAAAGCCTTGGGGCGCGGCCAGCGTTGCCCGAGACTAGTCCCGGCCTCAGTAGGTGGGGCATACGCTCTTTGGCGTAGGCGTCGCTTAAGCTCGCTCATGGACCTGCTCAGCCACGACGACCTGGCGACCGTCCTGGAGGTCGTGACCCAGGTCAACCAGGCCCATGACCGGGAGGAGTTCTTGCGGGCGGCGTTGGCCGGGACCGTACGCGCCGTCCCTTGTACCGTGGCCACGGTCAACGAGGTCGACCCCTCAGCGGGGCGGTACCAGTACTGGATGGAGCCGGCGTCGTTCCCATTGCCCGAAAATGCGGACGCAATATTCGCTCGCCTCGCTCACGAGCACCCCCTCGTCAACTACAACGAGACCACGGGGGATGGCTCAGCTAAGCGGATAAGCGATTTTTGGTCGACCGAGGAACTTCACCGGAGCCAGATTTACCAACAGATTTACCAACCGATGGGCGTGGAGTACCAGGTCGCTATAACGCTTTCCGCGCCCAGGCCGACCGTGGTGGCCCTGGCGCTAAGCCGGGGAGACGAAGATTTCTCAGGACATGACCAACTTGTGCTGGACACTCTGCGGCCCCATTTGGCCCAAGCCTGGCGCAGCGCCGGCGACCGGGAGCGCCTGCTCGCCCTACTGCAAGCGGCGGCCCGCGTCGTAGGGGAGCAGGGTTGGGGGGTGGTCCTGCTGTCCGAGCCCCCTGAAGAGGTGACCCCCGGCGCCCTGGCCGCACTAGTCCGCTATTTTGGGGCCCCGACCGGCGGAGCGGTGCTCCCGGCGCCAGTGCTCCGTTGGCTCGAGGACCTTGAGCACCAGAGCGGCCCGGCCCAGCACCTGGAGCTGAGGCGACCGCTGAGCACCATGGTGGAGGGCAGTCGCCTGGTGGCGCGGCTTGTTGCTGTCCAGCCCGGCCATCCCGGCGCCATAGTCGTGCGCGAACGAGGGCTGGCCGGACAGCGCGAACAGTTCGAAGCGCTGGCTCTGACGCCCCGTGAGGCCGAGATCGTGGGCTTGGTCACCACCGGCGCTTCGAACGTAGCGATTGCCCGAAGTCTCGAAATCTCGTCGGGGACGGTAAAGAAACACCTCGATAACATCTACGCCAAACTGGGGGTCAGCGGACGGGGCGCGTTGACCGCCTTCGTGCTCGACATCGTCTAGTCGCTCGAGGAATGCCCGGGGCTGAGCGAGACCGACCGGCCCCAGGCATGGGGGCTCACGTCGTCAGCCCCCATGACCGCATAGCGGCCAGTGTTGAGGATCACAGGGTCGAACCATTGGGCGAGCTCCGCTTGGCGCAGCCAGCTCATCGCCACCTCGAAGTCCCGGGCAGTGGCTGACGGGTGATCTCCCGAGCGGACAGGTAGACGGGCGCCGTCAAAGGGTCGAGGCGAGCGTCACCGGCTTCGGCAGTGACGCCGAAGTCGGTGACCGCCGAGACTACGCTGCCCTCGGTGAGCATGTTGCCTGCGAAAGCGTCCAGGAGCCCCAGCACTTCGCTCCGGCGCAATTGGCACCAGGCCGCCAACGAGAGCGCTGCTCGGTAACGATCAGGCACCGAGTCGACGGCCCGCTGCAGCTCGTCCCGGGTTATGACCGGACGCTTTACGGAGGCCTGCGTGGCGCCACCTTCGACGCGGCAAGGTGACTTTGCGATCACGTCCATCCTGACCGCCGTGTTGCAGATCGTCGCCATCAGCCGGTACGTACCAGCTGCGGTGACACGGGTTCGAATCCCGTTGGGGCTGCCAGAGGAACTTCCGGCAAACAGACTCCTTGGTGAGGTAGGCGGATGGCGATCATCCTCCATCCATCTCTGGCCAGGGAAGCATCCACCGTGCTTGACCTGTGGCGCGAAAGCGGTGTTGAGCCGACCCACACCGATGATGTCGAGAGTATTCAGAGGTTGGTGGTCCTCGACAGGAACGCTTTGGTCGTTGCCAAGGAGAACGGCCGCCCTGTCGGGAGCGTCGTGGCCGCGTGGGATGGGTGCAAGGCTCGATCTACCGCCTGTCCGTCGCTCCGATTCATCGACGTCGTGGACTCGGCCGGCGCCTTCTAGAAGAGGGCGAACGGCGACTCCGGAACGTCGGTGCAGCCCGGCTCGGCGCGATCGTCGTGGACAACGACGACCAGACGATCGGCTTCTGGCGCAACTCGGGCTGGTATGAACGGACCCACCGCGCTCGCTTCGTCAAAGGTTGACAGCGCGCCGGCTCGCGTCCATGGGATAACCCGATCTTGGAGTCGCGCATGCGAGGCACGGTCGGACGGCTGTCCGTGCTTGTAGGCATGCCGGCCGGAATGGGCAGTCGGCAGAGCCTGGCCTAGCCGCCACCTATCAGCTGCTCGGTCTTCTCACCGGAATCTGGCTCGTGTCGCGCAGCTCGCGACGGCAGGCGAGCGAGCACGAGCACTGCGCCCCCGAGTGCGACGCCGGCGGCCACGGTCAGCGATGTCTTGCCGCCGCTCATGAACGCGGCACGCGCCGCATGGGCCAGCAGCTTCCCGGTCGTGCCGCCGACGTCGCTCGCCACGGTGAGGGCGCCGCCGAGAGAACCGATGATGGCATGAGCGGCAGTTGCCGGCACATGTCGCCCGGCGAGTGCCGTGCTCATACGATCCTGGTAGCGGGTCGAGAGGACACTTCCGATCACGGCGACGCCGAGCGCACCGCCGACTTGGAAGGCCACTCCGTTCGAGGCCGATCCGACCCCAGCGTTGCCCCGTGGCACCGAACCCACCACAGAGTTCGTCGCAGTCGGTATCAACAGCCCGGCCCCGAGACCGATCAGCATCATTCCGGGCACCACGTCTCCGTAGGTCGTCGTGACCGTGGAGATCGCAGCGATCTGCCACAGCCCACCTGCGATCGCTACCAGACCCGCCCCAGCAGTGAGCTTGGGCCCAATCCTCCGCGCGAGCAGGGGAGACGCGGGTGCAGTCACTCCGAGCAGTGCGGCAATGGGCAGGATGCGTAGCCCCGCCTGCAGCGGTGAGTAGCCGAGGTCGAATTGAAGGAACTGAGTTTGCATGAACAACGCGCCCAACAGCCCGAACAGCGCAAGCGTCTCGCTTGCTGCTGCTATGGAGAATCGACGATCAGCGAAGAACTCAAGTCTCAGCATCGGGTGCCGACTGCGAGCCTCCCAGACGACGAAGGAGGCGAGAACAGTAAGGCTGGCCAGTCCGACTCCGACGACGATCGGCGAAGTCCAGCCCTCGGTCGGAGCTTCGATGATCGCCCAGAGCAGCAGGCCGAATCCGGCGATCGACAGCACCGCACCGCCGGGATCGGATCGATCGACGGCCGGGTTCTTCGAGTCGGGAACGATTGCCACGGCTGCGATGATGCCTGCGATCACGATCGGGACGTTTACGAGAAAGATCGAGCCCCACCAGAATCGGGCGAGCAGCAGGCCGCCGGCAATCGGGCCGATGGCGATACCGAGGCCGCTGGTGCCCGCCCAGGCGCCGATGGCACGAGCACGTTCCGCCGGATCGCGGAAGACGTCGTTGATGATCGACAACGTCGAGGGCATCGTCAGCGCCGCACCGGCTCCCATCACGGCCCGGCATGCGATCAATACGTGCACCGAACCGGAGAAGGCGGATCCGATCGATCCGCCGGCGAAGACCGTCAGACCGAGGAGGAAGAAGCGCTTGCGTCCGAACCGGTCGGCGAGGCTGCCCCCGACGAGCAACAGCCCGGCAAGGACCATCGCGTAGGCGTCAACTATCCACTGCAGCTGGCTGGTGGTGGCGTGCAGCCTCCGAACGAGAGTCGGAAGGGCCACGTTGAGGATCGTGGTGTCGACGTTCACAATCAAGATCGAGACGCACAGCACCACCACGACGGCCCATGGGTGGGCGCGCCCCACCTCAGTCCTTGACGCGACTGGTCCCGTCAGCGAGTCCATGGGTTCAACTTGAACTGCAAGCCGCCGGCGAGCCAGAGGCGAAGGACACGTTGTCGCGTCTGAGCGAAGAAGCGACGTGCTACCTACGAATGCCCGCCATGGGCTCGAGGCGCCGGCCGGGCTCAGCCAGGAGCGGGCGATGGTGATCCTCGGACAACTTGTCGGGCGCCCACGCCCATTGCCAGCGGCCCTACCTCCTATTATCGCCAGAGTGGACTACGAGGACTATGACGTCGTCGTCGTCGGCAGCGGCTTCGGGGGCAGCACGGCGGCCCTGCGTCTGACCGAGAAGGGGTATCGGGTCGCGGTCCTCGAGTCGGGGCGCCGCTTCGATGAGGCGACGTTTCCAAAGACGTCGTGGCGGCTGCGCTCGTTCTTCTGGGCACCCAAGCTCGGCCTCCTCGGCATCCAGCGAATATCGCTGCTGAGAAACGCAACGGTGCTCTCCGGCGCAGGTGTGGGTGGAGGCTCCTTGGTCTACGGCAACACGCTCTACGGGCCCTTCGCGTCGTTCTTCACGGACTCTCGGTGGAGCCACATCACCGACTGGCGCGCCGAGTTGACACCGTTCTACGACCAAGCAAGGCGCATGCTTGGCGTCGTTGCGAATCCGACCATGACGGCGGCTGATGACGTGATGCGGGCGGTCGCCGAAGAAATGGGAGTGGCCGCAACGTTTGTTCCCACGCCGGTTGGCGTGTTCTTCGGCGAACCTGGGGTTGAAGTTCGCGACCCGTTCTTCGGCGGTGCCGGCCCAGCCCGCAAGGGCTGCATCCAGTGCGGCGAATGCATGACCGGCTGTCGCCATGGTGCCAAGAACACGCTGCTCAAGAACTACCTGTATCTCGCCGAGCGAGGAGGCGCCGAGGTGCACCCGCTCACAACCGTCACCGGCATCCGGCCTCGGGCCGACGGTCGATACGAGGTCACGACCGAACGCACTGGTACGTGGGTGCACAAGCGCCAGAGAAGCTTCGGCGCTTCCGACGTCGTGCTGGCCGCAGGAACGCTGGGCACCCAGAGGCTGCTGCACTCCATGCGCGACTCAGGCAACCTTCCCAACCTCTCGCCGAGGCTCGGTGTGCTCACCCGTTCGAATTCGGAGGCAATCGTCGGGGCGCGCACGTTCCGGGGCAATGTCGACTTCACCCGAGGCGTCGCCATCACGTCGTCGTTCTACCCGGACGATCAAACCCACATTGAACCGGTGCGCTACGGCCGAGGCTGCAACGCCATGGGCCTGCTGACTACGGCGCTTGCCGATGGCGACGGCCGATCCCGACTGCTGACCTGGGCACTCGAAGTTCTGCGCCATCCGGTGATGATGGTTCGCAACCTCAGCATGCACCGGTGGTCAGAGCAGACCATCGCGGCCCTCGTCATGCAATCGCGCGACAACTCCATGACCTGTTACACCACAGCAGGCGTGTTTCGTCGACGGCTGACATCCAAACAGGGACACGGCGAGCCAAACCCGACGTGGATCCCGATCGGCCACGACGCAGTGCGACGCATTGCCAAGCGCATCGGTGGCTTTCCCGCCAGAGGCTGGAACGACGTCTTCAACGTTCCGATGACGGCTCATCTCCTCGGCGGTGCTGTCATCGGCGACTCCCCCGAGACCGGAGTGATCGACCCGTACCACCGGGTCTACGGCCACCCCGGTCTTCACATCGTCGACGGTGCCGCGGTCTCTGCCAATCTCGGGGTCAATCCGGCACTCACGATCACTGCGCAAGCCGAACGGGCAATGGCGCTGTGGCCAAACCGGGGCGAACCGGACCAACGAGCCCCGCTCGGCGAGCCGTACCGGCGGCTCGACCCGATCGCGCCCCGCCACCCCATCGTCCCTGCCGGGGCGCCCGCTGAGCTACGGCTGAGGCCGGCTCGGCCGAGCATGTGAAGGCACGCCTGCACGCACTTGTTCACGAGATGCTGCTGGAAGGCCCCGGAGTTTCTGGGACCCGGCGGGCCATTGACGCGACGACGACACGCACTGGCATTCCTACCGGTCCCTAACCGGCGTTTCGCTGTCCTTTCCCGCTGCCCCGTCGTCTCCCCACCGAGCGCCCTGTGGAGCTTCCAGCTCGTTCATGGGACGCTTGCCTCGTGGAGGTCGCACGCGTCGACAGGTGGCTGTGGTCGGTGCGTGCCACCCCCACGCGTGCGGCGTCGACGGCGCTGTGTCGTGCAGGCCACGTCGAGGTGAACGGAGCAGGAGCGAAGCCGTCGACGACGGTGCACCCCGGGGATATGGTCACCGCCCGCATCGGCGACCGGCAGCGTGTGCTCGAGGTGGTTCGAGCGATCGACAAGCGCGTAGGGGCGCCCATCGCCTCAGGTTGCGTCGTCGACCACAGCCCGCCGCCGACGCCTCGCGAGGCCGCGCCCAAGGTGCTGGTCCGAGAACCTTCGTCGGGGCGTCCGACGAAGAAGGATCGCCGGCAGATCGACCGGCTGCGCGGACGCTGAACCTGGTACCGCATTCTCGGCGCGGACCACCAATGGCTCCAGTCGGGAGCTATGTACTTGCGATCCTCGCCCCGAACCGATCAGAACGCGGGGATGAGGGCCATCACAGAGTTCGAGGGTGGCCAAGCGCCACTACAGGTGCTTGGGTCGGTACCCGGAGACCGCTTCCACTGCCCGGGCCAGATACGGCTCGCTCTCGGCAAGTCGCTCCGCCGTCCAATGCTCTGGACTGTGCTCGAGGATCGACGCCAGTTCCCAATAGAAGTCATAGTGTTCGCCGGTGAGGCGCTCGTAGGCGGCCAGGAACGTGTCAGCGGCTCCTTGACCGGACAGCACGACGAGATTTGCCCGGCAGTGGGCGATGTCGCACCCCCGCGGGCCCCTGCATGCGTTCGCCCAGTCGACGACGCCGCACACGCGGCCTCTCGACCAGAGCACGTTGCCAGGGTGGAAGTCGCGGTGGATGAACGCCGGGCGATACGACGGCATGGCGCTCGCCCGGAGTGCGATCGCCTCCTCCCAGAGTGCTGGCCGGCGCGTCGCTCGGGGAGGTTCGGACATGGTGCCCGCATACCACGGGAAGTAGTCGTGGCCGAACTTGCCGGGTTCGGCGTCGTGAATGGCCGCGGCCACCTCGGCGAGACTCAAGAGGTCCGGAACGGCGATTGCTAGGCCTGGGAGGAACGTCATCAAGACTGCCGGGATCCCGTCACCGACCTCCTGGCCCGTCACGTCGGCTGACACGACTCTCGGTGCCGGTAGGGCCTTCGCGTCGGCGAAGTGCAACGCGTCGAGCTCGCGGCGCGGCGCTACCGGTTCGTCTTTCAGGAAGCCGGGCCACACGTACCTGCGCAGCACGAGTCGCATGCCGCCGTCGAGGTAAAGGACGTGCACCGCGGTCGACGAGGCGCCTCGGAGCCGTCGCACCTGCACGATCCTGGCGCGAGCCTCGTGCTCGACCCACACCCGTACGTTCGTCGGGACCGTCGTTCTTCTCAGCTCGACGGGCAACGAAGCGAGCGCTCGCTGGTTGGGGTGCCGCCGGTACGTCGCCACGAAGGAGATTCTGTCCGCTGGCGCACAGGAGGGAGCGGCGCGTCCAGATGGCAACGAGCGCAAGCCCGTCCACCGTTGCCATCGATGGAGGTGTGACTTGACCCCAGAAGAGTCATGGGGAAGAGAGGGCTACCTCCCAGGCCGTGCCAGGTGGCCGAGAGCGCAAGATCCGGAGTCAGGGCATCGAAGACCGTTCGTGGTGCCCCAGTCAAGCGGTCCAAGCTGCTGGCTCGTAGAGGAACGGTACTGTTGGGCACATGTTCGGACGGGTGCACCTTGTCGAGCGGCGCTGCAGTGCGTGCGGTACGGCATGGCTGCGCACAAGTCAGCAGGCGCATTTCTCCCATGTTCGTGCGTGCCGTGCCAGAGGCCCAGGGATCGGGTCAATGGGGCAGATGCCGGCCCTCGAGGAGAGCGTGCTCGCACTCTCGGCATCGGGATCACAGCTGACATCGGAGACAGGTGAGCAGCTGGCGGTCCGCTCCGCGCTGCGAAGCCGCGCGAAATGTCAGTCGGAGCAGTTCACCGATCGCAAGGTCACCAGAGCGAATCCTGCGTCGCCGGACGCCTCCCGCGCTGAGCTGCCCTGAGGCAACCGGCAGGCTGAAGCCGTTTGGCCGCACATCAGGTCGACTGCCGAACGCGCAAGGCGAGGGCGGTGACAGACCTCGCCGCCGTTCTTCTCTTCGTGGGCATTGGCCGGGCCGTCCACGCTCATGGGCTCGGCGTCGCCGGGTTGGCCTCGACCGCGTGGCCGTTCTCGTCAGGTCTGGCTGCCGGCTGGCTAGCGCTGGCTGCTTGTCGGCGCGGTGGGGCATCCTTCTTGGACGGCCTGGTCGTGTGGATCTCGACTGTGGCGCTAGGAATGGCCCTACGGGTGATCTCCGGTCAGGGGATCGCCGTGGGCTTCGTCCTTGTGGCATTGGGCTTCCTCGGGGCCACAATGCTCGGATGGCGGCTAGTGATGGCAGGCCTCCGGCGTCGGCGACTGGAGCGTCGGACCTCTTGAGGCCAGGTCGTGTCGTACTGCACCTGGGATCAGCTGACCGGGTGCCGCGGCCCGTCCCCGTCTGCGCCCTATCGGGTCCGGGCCCTGTCGCTCAGATCTTGGACTTGATGAGGCTTGCCATGGCTTGGGCCCCCGCTCCGCCGATCGGCATGTGAATGCCGTCGGAGTAGAACCACTGCGGGTTCTTGTCGGCCAGCTTGTTGAAGTCGGCGAGCCGGTCTCGCGCGTAGTGCGGGACGCCTTGCTCGAGGGTGGCGTTCACCGAGCTTGACCACGTGTAGTACGAGGGAAGATGCACAGTCACGAACACCACCCGGGAAGCGCCGGAGAGGACGTCCATCATGTTGGTGAATTGCTGCTGGCTTACCGGGCCATTGGTGCCGAGGTCGATCACGACGATCGCCCCGAGGCGGTTCTCGGACTTGAGCTGTTGGGCAATCGTGATGCCGTCGTCCCATTGGCGGCTGACGGCCGCCTCGACGTCTATCCCGGGGATATCGCTTTCGAGGGCGGGCTGTGCATCGATCATCACTGAGTCGCCAATCGAGGTGACATGGCCCGCAACGAAGCCTTTGCCCGGGGCCGGAAGTCCCACGGGAGGCGCAGGGATCGTCGGCAGCAGCCAGTAGCCCCGGCCGTCCGGTGTGGCCGCCATGGCGACGATCGGGCTCTTTCGGACCGCAGGCGAGGCCGAGCCGTAGAAGCGGGCGTCTCCATAGTGGAAGACCCGGCCGTTGGACGCGACGAGCCAGTAGCCCCGGCCGTCCGGAGTGGCCGCCATGGCGACGATCGGAGTGCTGAGAGGCAGACCCCTGACCGAGCCGTAGAAGTGGGCGTCTCCATAGTGGAAGACCCTGCCGTTGGACGTGACGAGCCAGTAGCCCCCGGCGTCCGGGATAGCCATGGCGACGATGTGGTGGCTGAGGATCTCACCGGCTGCCGAGCCGTAGAAGTGGGCTTCGCCATAGTGGAAGACCCGGCCGTTGGACGCGACGAGCCAGTAGCCCCCGCCGTCCGGAGTGGCGGCCATGGCGACAATCGGAGTGCTGAGAGGCAGGCCCCTGACCGAGCCGTGGAACCTGGCGTCACCGAAGCTGAAGACGCCGCCGTTGCTGCACGCCAGCCAGTAGCCACCGCCGTTGTTGGTCTCGACGATCGTGGCGACGCGGTCCTTGATCCGAGCAACGATCGAGCCATGGAACCTGGCGTCACCGAATCTGAGCACCCTGCCGCTGGCAGTCGCGAGCAAGTAGCCACGCCCACTGGAGCTGGCGGCCATGCCGATCACCCCGGAACCGATGTCCTTGTGCGCGACGGCGCCGAAGTAGCGCGCCGTGCCAAAGGGGATCGGCTCTCCGGCGACATCTTGGACGCTTCGCAGTACGCGAACCGACTGAAGCGAGGCAGGTCCACTGATCGGCAGGTTGACGAGGCCAGCGGCCGGCTGTCCGGAGGCCTGCGTTCCGGCGGCCGGCCGTCCGGTTGAGCACGCGGCAGAGCCGACGAGAACGGCAGCCACGACGCCGAGGACAGCGACTGGCCCGGCCGAAGCCCGACGGTATGTTCGAGGTGCTTGCTGGTCCGCCATCGTCCGAGACGATAGTCACTCTGACTGCGGCCATCGCTCAGCCGCCGGCGTAGAGCTCGGTGATCGCCTCAGCGTGGTGCTCGTACACGATGCTTCGTTTGACCTTCATCGTTGGGGTCAGTTCCCCGTCCTCAGCTGTCAGGACGTGGGCCAGCACGCGGAACTTGCGAACGCCTTCGGCGCGTGACCGCTTGGCGTTCACCTGATCGACGGTCGCCTGGATCTCGGCGAGCAGGTCGGGGTCAGCGGCTAGAGCTTCGAGATCGCCGAGCTTGGCGTGCTGTCGGGCCCAACGGGTGAGCGCATCGGGGTCGAGAGTGAGCAGGGCGGCAAGGTACCTTCGGCCCTCGCCGACGATGACCGCCTCGGAGATGAGCGGGTGGTTCGTCAGGTCGACCTCTATGCCCTCGGGGGCGATGTTCTCGCCGGCGGCGGTGATGATGATGTCTTTCTTTCGGCCGAGGACACGCAGAGACCCGTCGGCGTCGAAAGCTCCCGTGTCGCCGGTATGCATCCAACCGTCGGCGTCGATGAGCTCGGCCGTGGCCTCAGGGTCGTTGAGGTAGCCGAGGCACACGTTGCCGCCTTTGAGCAGGATCTCGTCGTCATCGGCAATCGTGACGCTCATACCCGGCAGCGCGGTGCCAACGGTGCCTATGCGGACTTGACCGAATCGATTGGCGGTCGTTGGCCCACAGCCCTCGGTCTGGCCGTACAGCTGGAGCAGGGGCAGCCCGATGGCGTGGAACCAGCGGATGAGCTCGGGGTGGGCGGGTGCCGCGGTCGTGATCAGAACCTGTGCCCGGTCGAGGCCGAGCAGTTGGCGAAGGATCGACCCGAGTGTCAGGTCCAGGGTTCGGTAGAGGGCGAGCGTCGACCTGGTAACCGGCGTGCCATCCTGCTCACAAGCCACATTGCGCAGGCCGAGGCTGATATAGCGCTGCACAGCTGCACGGACCGGGAGCGCCTGGGCCCGCACGTGGCTTTCCACAGTTTCGCGGAGCTTCTCCCACACCCGGGGCACGGCCAAGAACACGGTCGGCCGACATGCCGGCAGGTCTTCGGCGACCGTGGCAAGGTTGCGGGCAAACCAGGTCTCGCCGGCCACGGCTATCGGCATGAAGTCGCTCATCATCCGCTCGGCGATGTGGCTGAGCGGCAGGAACGACAGGAGGCGATCGCCCTCGCCGATGTTGTAGACAGGGGTGACGTTGCGCAGCACCCACATGATGTTCGCGTGACTGAGCATGGTCCCCTTGGGAGGGCCGGCAGTGCCGCTCGTGTAGACGATTGTCGCGAGATCCTCGGGCCGGACGCGACGAGACCGCTCGTCGACAGCATCGGGATCGCGCTTCAGCCGGTCGGCACCGGCGCCCCGGAGCGCGTCGAAGCCGACGACGAACGAGTCGCCGGCACGCCGGGCGCCGCCCGCGATTATGATCCGCTTCAGGGCGGGCAACTGGCCGCGAATCTCGATGAGCTTGCCCAGCTGTGCTCGGTTGTCCACGAAGCACACCTCGACCTCGGCGTGGCCGAGGATGTAGGCGATCTGAGACGGTGCGCTCGTCGGGTATATGGGCACCGTCACACTCCCGTTGAGAAGTGTCCCAAGGTCCGCGAGATGCCATTCCACCCGATTGGCCGACAAGATCGCGACCCGCTCGCCGACGCCGACGCCGAGGTCGGCCAGCCCCCCGGCGATCTGGCGGGCCGCCAGTAGATACTCCGCCCAGGTGAGGACTTTCCACTCCCCCTGGGTGGGACGCTCGGCCGGGCAGTGTCGCATCGCGGGGCGGTCTGGGAGGCGCCGCCCGTTCGCGATCAACGCCTCAACGATCGTGGCACCCTGCTCGGCCGGTACCCCGATCGTTCGCCTCCCGGTCTTCACGGGATTGCCCCGATTGGGCCGAAGGGGCATCACGCGCATCGACCCATCATGACGATCCCGGGGGTTGGCATCAGACCCAGAAGGCTTCTTCAACCGCCGAAAGGGGTTCTGCGACCCTGGTGGTGTTCTCATGCCGCTCCGATGGCTTCACGTCGGAGCCCACTCATCGTGAGCCCGTTGGATGGTCAGTCGTAGTTCCTGCAGTCCGTGGCCGCCCTGCAGTTGGAGTAGTCCCTTGTCACCACCGTATTGACGTCATTGACGATCGTCGTGTCGGTCGTGATGATGCCGAGCTCGCGGTTGCGGTCCATCGAGGCGCTCGAGAAGTTGATGCTCCCGACGTAGATCCTCCGAGTGCCGAAGCCGGCGTCGGCGATAGTCGTCTTCGCATGGATGTACAGGTCCGACGAGCTGTCCTTGTAGAGATGCACGTGGCCCCCGGCACGGACGATCGCGGTCCAGTCGCTGTCGTAGGAGCTGTTCTCGGTCATCGTGACTTCGACCTTTACGCCGCGCGCAGCTGCGGCGACGATCGCGCTCGTGACAGTCGAGTCGCCCATCTCTTCGTTCTCGATCGAAAGCGTGTGTTTGGCCCCGGCGACCACTGCGAGCATCCGGGCCTGCGAGCCAGGGCTCCAGACGAGGTCCTTGCCGTTTGGAGGCCTGATGGGCCTGTGAACGAAGTCCGCGTTGAAGACGGCTTCGATAGCCGCGACGTCCTCCGGGTTGGTGTCCCAGACGCCGAAGTCGCGAGTCGTCGTGTAGTACTCGTAGGTGAGATTGGCAGTCAGGATGAGCGACCTGGCGCCGTCGACCGTGATGGTCTTCTGGTGCGTCGCCTCGTAATCGGTGTCGGCCCACACGACCTTCACGCCGCCTGCCTTCAGGGCTTCGAAGGCTGGCTCGTTGCGGCTCCTCTCGCGGTTGGTGTCGAGGATGACGCGTACCTTCACGCGGCGCCTCTGATCTGCGACGAGATCGTTCACCATGCTCGGGTCGATGAGCTCGTACATGGTGAGGTCGACCGACTTCCTTGCCGACAGCACGAACTGGTAGACCGGCTTCATCCCGGCGGTGGAGCCGAGCTTGGAGGGCTCCACGATCACCCCGGCGACGCTCGACGCAGCCTGTGTGCGCGCATGGCCTGCCGATTCCGGCACCACTGCTCCGGCGGCGGTTACCAGTGTCAAGACGGTCGAAGCAACAAGGACAAGGAGGCCGACGCGTCGGCACGCGGCTACAAGAGACATTCTTGGTCAACTCCCAGCTAACTGTTCACAGGCAGTCACCAGCATGGCCGATCAGTCGCCCACCGCGCCGTCGATGCATTCGCGGATCAGGTCGGCATGGCCGTTATGCCGCGCGTACTCCTCGATCATGTGCACGTAGATCCAGCGGATGTTGCGCGTTTGCCCAGGATCGTGGCCACGGCTCGGTATCACGTCGTCGAGCTCCTTGTCGCGCACGGCGTCGCGTGCTGACTCGACTTCTCTCCGGAAGGTCTCGAGGTCGTCCCCCGCGTCGGCATCGTCGAGGTCGTCGAAGTCGGCGTTCTCGTTGTCGTCGCTGCGGTACTCCGGGCCGATCTGCTCGTTGCCGGCGTACATACGGAACCACCAGCGCTCGACCTCGACCATGTGGCGGACCAGGCCGAGCAACGACAAGCCGGATGGCCGTACCGACCGGGCCTTCAGCTGCTCAGCGTTGAGGCCGGCACACTTCATCAGCAGCGTCTCGCGATGGAAGTTCAGCCACTGTTCGAGCGACTCACGCTCGCCGGCAGTGCGGGCGGGCTCTGTGCGCTCGACGGTCGGAGCGGTCCACGTGGTTGTCATGGTGTCGGACGCTAGCGGTCGCCCGACGAGCGCAGCCGGCCAGCTGCCGCACGGGACATCCCCCGGCGTGCACGCCGACCCGGCGTCGGTCTCGTTGCTGCGGCATCATGCATTGAGCGAAACAGGAGGAGAGATGCCGAACGACCTAGATCACGTCCGGAGACTTGCCGGAGAGGACTCGCTGGCCGTTGTCACCACGATCCGGTCCGACGGGACCATCCATGCATCTGTAGTCAACGCTGGGGTCATCGACGACCCGGTCACCGGGGATGCTTGCATCGGCTTGGTCGCGCGTGGAGCCTCGCGCAAGCTTGAGCACCTGCGCGGCAGTGGCAGGGCGGCGGCCGTGTTCCGGCACGGCGCTGACTGGGTCGCGGTGGAAGGTCCAGCCCGGCTCGTAGGACCCCAGGACAGGCCCGAGAACTTCGGCGCTGCACAGCTTGCGAGGTTGCTCCGGAACGTCTTTGTCGCTGCGGGTGGCACTCACCAGGATTGGGACGAGTTCGACCGGGTCATGGAAGCGGAGGGGCGGACAGCAGTGTTCGTCACGCCCGAACGGATAAGCGGCAACAGCTGACCGTTTACGGCTCAGCGTCCCCGGAGGGTCGCCAGCGGCGAACATGAGCCCTTTCGCTCCGCACGGCGAGACCACTGCCCACACATAGCACCACGATGGCGGCTCCCTCGACGACGAGCGAGGTCACCGCCCAAGGGGCGTTCATGTGTGACCAGTAGCCGGCAAGGCCGAAATGGACCGACACGAGCAACCCAGCGATGGTCCCGGCAGCAAAGAGAACTCCGAGCAACGCGATAGCGACACGCCTGATCACAGATATCAACAACGCGAACAGGATGCCGAAGACACCTTGTACGAAGAAAAGCGGACCGATCGTCTTGGTGTTCCTGTAGCCGCTCGCCCACAGGTTCAGATGGATGGCTGCGGACGCGATGAGCAACGCCGCTCCGGCGACGAGCACGAGGCTGACGATGGGCTCGGTCGGCGGACGCCCTGCGCCGATGAGTCGCCCGGTTCGGACTTTACGATCGACGGTCACGCTGCCTTCACGCATCCTCCAGGTGGCTACGTGCGCGAATGATACCGGGACTGTGCCCAGATGGTACAAGGGTAACCTCGTTGAGGACAGGGCCGTGACGATCTGACCCTCGAGCTCATCGGGTGTCGGGTCTAGAGGAGGAAAGAGCCATGTGTCTTGGGATCCCCGGTGAGGTGGTCGAGCTTCTCGACTCCAATCGACACTTGGCGAAGGTCGATGTCGCCGGTGTGCGTCGCAGCATCAACATCGACCTCCTGGAGGACGAGAGTGTGGCGCCGGGCGACTGGGTGCTCATCCATGTCGGCTTCGCTATGGCCAAGATCGACGAGTCAGAGGCTCAGCGAACGCTCGAGGGCCTGCAGCTGATGGGTCAGGCCTACACCGACGAGGTTCGGGCAGTCCTCGAGTCGCGAATCGCGTAACGGCGGCGAAACGGGGGCAGTTACTTCAGCAGCCGCCGCGATCGACGTGGGTTTCACGTCGACGCGGTGTCGCCTGCGGCAGAGAGAGGAACACGATGCGGTTCGTCGATGAGTATCGAGACCCGGCGGCGGCCCGCGCGCTAGTGGCCCACATCACCGCGCTGGTAGGAGATGGGCACTACAAATTCATGGAGGTCTGCGGGGGCCACACCCACACGATCTACCGTCACGGCATCGAGCATCTTCTCCCGACGTCGGTCGAGTTGGTGCATGGCCCTGGTTGTCCGGTATGCGTCATCCCGATGGGTCGCATCGACGACGCCATCGCGGTGGCCCAGGCGTCCGGCGTCATTTTCACCTCGTTCGGCGACATGATGCGCGTTCCGGGCTCGAACGGGAGTCTGCTGGGCGCCCAAGCGCAGGGCGCGGACATCCGGGTCGTCTACTCGCCCCTCGATGCGTTGCGGGTCGCAGTCGACAACCCGGAGCGGCACATCGTGTTCTTTGCCGTCGGATTCGAGACGACGGCGCCCTCGACGGCGGCAACCGTGCTGAGGGCGAGGCAGGACGGGGTCATGAACTTCAGCGTCTTCTCGAACCACGTGACGATCGTGCCCCCTATCAAGGCCATCCTCGAGTCCCCTGACCTCCGCCTCGACGGGTTCATCGGACCGGGCCACGTCTCGACGGTGATCGGCCAGCGCCCATACCGTTTTGTCCCTGAGGAGTACGGCAAGCCATTCGTGACGGCCGGCTTCGAGCCACTCGACATCCTCCAGGCGATCGCGATGCTGCTGACCCAGATCAGCGAGGGCCGGTGCTGTGTCGAGAACCAGTACACGCGTTGTGTGAGCGAGGCCGGCAATCCGCGGGCCCTCGCCTTCTTGAAGGAGGTCTTCGAGCTCCGGCCGCACTTCGAATGGCGTGGCCTGGGCTTCATCCCCGAGAGCGCCCTCAAGCTCAGGGCGGAGTTCGCCCAGTGGGATGCCGAGCTTCGTTTCGAAGTGCCGGGCGTGCGTGTCGCGGATCCGAAGGCCTGCCAGTGCGGCGAGGTGCTGAAGGGTGCCATCAAGCCGTGGGAGTGCAAGGTCTTCGGCACGGCCTGTACTCCGGAGACTCCGATCGGCACCTGCATGGTCTCCTCGGAAGGAGCCTGTGCCGCCTATTACAACTTCGGACGCCTGCACCGAGAAGTGGCCGTCAACATGGGCGGCCCCCGTTAGCCCTCCGATTTGGACCTGTCAGTCCGGAGGTGTGCCGAGCGCGGCGATGGCCGCCTGACCCACACTGATCCCGCCGTCATTTGGTGGCACCGACTCGTGCACGAGAACGGTGAGTCCCTCGGCGGTGAGAGCGTCCTCGACGATGTCGCTGAAGCGCACGTTCTGGAACACCCCCCCACTGAGTGCGACGGTGTCGAGGTCGTGCCTGCGTGCCAGACGCGCGCCGAGAGCGGCGGTAGCGCGCCCGAGACCCTCGTGGAACCCGGCTGCGATCACCGAGCGGTCGGTCCCTCGTTCGACCTCGTCTAGCACCGTGGCGATGAGAGGTGACGGATCGAGCACGTCGAGGTCGTCGGGGCTCGCCGCTGTCACGATGTCAACTGGGTACCTCGGAGCCGATGACCGGGGCACCGAGCGCGCGAGCATCTCGAGCTCGATCGCGGCCTGGCCCTCGTAGGTGACCTGTGATCGCAGTCCGACCAGGGCAGCAACGGCATCGAACAGACGGCCGACGCTGGTGGTGAGGATCGACCGACGCTTCTCGGCGTCCGCACCAGCCAGAGCAAGGACCTGACTCCACCGAGGATCGAGCGCGGCGCCGAGCCGGGCGGCGGCGTCGGGACCTGCGGCGAGCGCGGTCCAGGCGAGTGCCATCCGCCATGGCTCGCGGATGGCCGTTGTCCCGCCCGGCAATGGAACGGGCTGCAGATGCGCCGCTCGTTCGAAACCGTTGAAGTCCGCGACGAGGAACTCCCCGCCCCACATCGTCCCGTCGGTGCCGTAGCCGAGACCGTCGAAGGCGATACCGAGCACAGTGCCGTTGTGCCCATGTTCGGCCAGGCATGAGGCGATGTGAGCGTGGTGATGCTGCACGGGCCACGGCTCGAGGTCGAGCTCTAGCGCGTACTTGGTGGACAGGTACTCCGGGTGCAGATCATGGGCGACGACCTCCGGTACGATCCCGAACAGTCGGCACAGGTGGGTCGTCGCTTGCAGGAAAGCCTGATAGGTGGCGAGGTGCTCGAGGTCGCCGATGTGGTGGCTGCACACGATGAAGGACTGTTTGGCCACCGAGACTGTGTTCTTGAGCTCGGCGCCCACGGCGAGCACTTGGCGGGCCGCCTCACGCGCAAGCGGCATTGCCTCCGGCGCGTAACCGCGGGACCGCCGGACCATCTGCAGGCGACGCCCTGACGCTCGCACGACCGAATCGTCGCAACGGACATGAATCCGGCGGTCGTGTGTCAACACGCCGTCGACCATGGGCCCGAGACGGGCGAACGCGTCCTCGTCGGTGTGAGCGATCGGGTCGTCGGACTGGTTGCCGCTGCTCATCACGAGCGGTCGCGCCACTTTGGCCATGAGTAAGTGGTGCAAGGGCGTATAAGGGAGCATCAGGCCCAGGTCGGGCATCGCCGGTGCCACTCCGTCGGCGACCGCGGCGTCCGGTCGGCGGCGGGCGAGCACGATAGGCCGTGCGACGCAGCCGAGCGCGGACTCGGCGTGCGGATCGAGCACGCACAACGACCTTGCCATTTCCAGGTCGGCCACCATGAGGGCGAATGGCTTGTCGTCGCGTGCCTTGCGTCGCCGAAGCTCAGCCACGGCGTCGTGATTGGTCGCATCCGAGGCCAAGTGATAGCCGCCTATGCCCTTTACGGCGACGATCCGGCCCGCGCAAAGCGCTTCGGCCACGGCGTCCAGCGCGGCACCGGCTTCGGCCAGGAGTCGGCCCTCTGGGTTGCAGAAGGCTATCCGCGGGCCACAGGAGGCACAAGCGTTCGGCTGTGCGTGGAAGCGCCGATCCGCCGGGTTGTCGTACTCTGCCTGGCACTCGGCGCACATCCTGAAACCGGCCATGGTCGTGGCAAGCCGGTCGTAGGGGACCGAGAGCACGATCGTGTAGCGCGGCCCACAGTTCGTGCAGTTGGTGAAGGGATAGCCGTGCCGGCGGTCGTCCGGGTCGTCCACTTCGGATAGGCAGTCGTCACAAGTCGCGCTGTCGACGCTGACGGCCACGTTCGGGACCCGGTCGGTGGTGCTGTCGACGATGCGGAAGCTGTCGTAGGTGCCGACGCGGGGCACCGTGGTCCAGTCGACCGAGGTGACCCGGGCGAGCGGCGGGGGAGCCTCGCTGAGGAGCCGACAAAGCTCTGCCACCTCGGCCTTTTCACCCTCGACCTCGATGAGCACCCCGGAGGAGTCGTTCTGCACGAAGCCGACGAGCCCGAGAGCTGCGGCTTGGCGGAACACGAAAGGGCGAAAGCCCACACCTTGCACCGTCCCGGTGACTCTCACGCGCCGGCGCTCGGTGAGCTGACGCAACTCGCTCACCGAGCGCTAGCAGATCCGCGGCAGCGGATCGCCGACCAGCATGTCGACAATCCGTGTTCCCCCGAACGATGTGCGCAGCACGACGATACCCTGAGGCTCGGAACGAATGTCGCCGATGAGCGCCGCGTCGACCCCGAGCCGATGGCTGCGCAACGCTTCGAGGGCGGCATCGGCCTCCTTCGCGGCAACCACTGCCAGGAGCTTGCCTTCGTTGGCGACATACAGAGGATCGATTCCGAGCAGGTCACAAGCCCCTGCGACCGCGGGATCGACAGGCAGGGCAGACTCGTCCAATACTACGGCCAGGCTTGTGTCGTGGGCGAGCTCGTTGCAGACGGTCCCGACACCGCCGCGGGTCGGGTCTCGCAGCCAGCGAGTCGACGGGGCGGCCGATAACAACGCCTCGACGAGCTCGGTCACAGGGGCCGTGTCGGACCTGATGTCCGCCTCGAGAGCCAGGTCGCCTCTCGCCAACATCACCGCCATCCCGTGATCGGCAATGGTGCCAGAGATGAGGATGCGATCGCCGCGCTCGACGCGATCGGCTCCCAGCCGGCGGCCGGGAGGGATGACGCCGATCCCGGCCGTTGTCACGTACAGCCCGTCGGCTGCTCCCCGGCCGACGACCTTCGTGTCACCGGTGACGATCGTCACACCGGACACGGCGGCAGCCTCGGACATGTCGGCGACCACCTTGCGGAGCTCGCCGATGGCGAAACCCTCCTCGATGACGAACGCAGCCGAGAGCCAGTGAGGCTGGGCACCCATCACGGCGAGATCGTTGACCGTCCCGTGAACGGCGAGGTGACCGATCGATCCGCCAGGGAAACGAAGCGGTTTCACCACGAACGAATCGGTGGTGAACGCCAGCGTCTCACCGTGAGGCAGAGCGATGAGTGCCGCGTCGGTGAGCGGCGGTCTCTCGAGACCGGCGAAAGCGTCCAAGAACACGGCGTCGATCAACGCAGCCGTCGCTTTGCCTCCGGCGCCATGCGCCAAGGTGACGAAGTCGTCCCGGAACCGGGGCCGGTGTCGCCGGAAGGCCTCGATTCGCTCGAGCACCGCGGCTTCGCGTCCGCTCGGGTCTTCGCCCAATGGCTTGTGCTCGGTCAAGGTGCCTCCTCGGGTTCCCAGCGTTCCGGTGCGACAAGGCTCACTGCGGCGCCGGCGTGTATCAGCACGAGGTCGCCCGCACGGGCGTCGTCGACCAAGCTCGTGTCCACGGTTTCGACCCCGGCGGGCGTGCGGACCTCTGCCTGTCCGTCAGAGCGCAGCGCGACCACCTCGCCAAGGCGTCCCTCGTCCGAGCACGTGATGCATACCTCATCGTCGCATCCGGCCTGCTCGGTCCCGAGAAGCTCGGGATGTTCGAGCTGGTCGTGGGTCATCTTCCAGAGCAGGCGGTAAAGAGGCACGAGCCGGCGGGCGTAGGAGGAGATCGTCTCGTCGTTGTCCATCCAGAGGACGTAGTCGGCCGCTCCCGGCAAAGGCCTTGGGCCGGCGCCGATCCACACCGTGAGTACCCCCCACGCTGCGGTCCGTTGCCTGAGGCCTGCAGCTGACGGTTCATCGGATCTTGCGACGAGAAGCAGCACGTCGCCCGCACGAGCGTGCGTTCTCAAGCCTTCCAGCAACTGGCCACCAGGGACCGTGACCGCGGGGAGGGCGCGTCCTCCCGCGATCATGGGTTGAGCGAGCTCGACAGCCACCTGCTGGGCGTGCCACGGCCATGAAGGCGTTGCGCACCAAAGGGTGGCACCAGAAGCGAACCGGCGCGCCATCGCGAGCGAGGCTGCAGCGAGGTCCGCGGCATCGGGCCCCGAGAGGCCCTGGCTGAGGGCGTTCATAGTCGCCGCTTCAGTCTAGGCCCAGGTGTTTCGCGGCGACTCCTGGCGCTGCTCACCCTCAAGACGGTTGACCGGTTTCAGGCAGCTTGGTCTCGGCTCGCCGGAAATCAGCGAGCCTTGTGCTCGGTGCCCGATCCGAGATGCACGAAGGTCCATTCAGAGCGAACCCATTGTCGGTCATGACCAGAGGTATCGCGCGCGCGCCTCGTGCCGCTAGGGTGCCGCCGATGGCTACCAGCATCGGACCGGAGAGCACAGGTTCCTCCGGTTCCGGGCTGCTCTGCTCATCGTGGGCTCGCGAGCAGCACCTCGATCCCATCGGCACGGCCGGCTGCTACCGCGGCTACATGCTCCTCGAATGGCCGCTTCCCTGGCCGCGGGACTTGAGTGACGACCCGGCGCTCGCACCAGTTGTGGCGTCGGTCCGGAGCGCCGGGATGCGCCTTCAGGGGTTGGTACCTGCCCTGGCGGGCGGTCCGAGTCACGTCATCGCCTACCGGTGGCCCGCCGGCGCCGGCGCACGGTTCGAGCGGACCGAGCTCGTCGTCGATCCTGCCGAGGTCGTCTCCGCAGCTCTGGCGATCCTCGAGGAGCCGCCAAGTGCCGACGAGACCACCGACGTTCTCGTTTGCACCCACGGGAGGCGGGACCGATGCTGCGGGTCGCTCGGGACAGCGCTGGCCCACGAGCTCTTGGCGGATCCTTGCCTGCTCGGGGAGGACGTGAGGGTGTGGAGGACGAGCCACACGGGGGGGCATCGTTTTGCGGCGACGGCAGTTGTGCTGCCGAACGGCACCGCATGGGCGTTCTGCGACAAGGCCGCGCTGGCCAGGATTGTGCGCAAGAACGGGCCGATGGACGATCTCCTGCCGCGCTACCGGGGCTGTGGAGGAATGGGATCGTCGGCGATCCAAGCGCTCGAGCGTGCCGTGCTCGGCGAGGTCGGGTGGCCGCTCTTCGACATGGTGAGGCGCGGCGCGGAACTTGGGGGCCACCGGACCGAGCTTGTCGTCGAGGACCCGAGCGGGGGACGATCGGTCTGGGAAGCAGTCGTGCGGATCGAGCGGGAAGTGCCCGTTCCAGGCTGCGGCGTGCCGACAGAACTTGCAACGAAGACCGAACCGCAGCTCGTGGTTCAGGGCCTGCGACGCCGCTAGTTGCGCTGTGGCGGAGGGGAGCCTTCGGCCTCTCGGGAGGATGGCTTGCACTTGCCGATACCGCCGGCGGAGCCTGCGGCCGTGCTGCTCGCTGGTAGCGTCGCGACATGCGTCGGCGCTTGTTGTTCGTCACATTGACTGCCGTGATCACGTTCACGGCCGGCTGCGGTAGCTCCTCGCCCGGGCCCAACGGCGTCCAGTCGAAGTCAGGCGACCAGATCGTGGCGGCGGCGGTCGCGGCGACCAAGCAACAGAGCTCGTTTCATTTCGTGGAGACGGCGAACCAGGGGAGCAGCCGGGTGAGCGTCATCGGCGACGTGGGCAGAACAAGCGGCGACGAGCACGTCACGGCTCTCGACGGAACCCATGTCGGGCATCTCACCCTCCTGCTCGCCGGCGGGACGGCCTACGTCCAAGGCGACGTCGCCGGTCTGGAGAGCTTCACGGGGTTGAGCGCGAAGCTGTCGGCCAAGTTCACCGGGAAATGGATCTCAGTTCCTTCCACGAACCAGGGCTTCGCCAACATTGCCGGCTCCTTGGCGGTCAAGACGGCTGCCGCCCAGTTCGTGAAGCTGCCCGGCAAGCTCACGCGGGGCAAGACCTCGACCGAACTGGGACATCCAGCAGTGGTTGTCAAGGCGGCACAAAGCTCGAAATCCGAGACTCTGAGGCTCACGATGTACGTGGCGACGACAGGAGCTGTGCTCCCAATCATGGTCGAGGGGACGACGCGAGCCAGCGGCACCCCAGCCCGGTCGATCGTTGCCAAGTTCAGCGATTGGGGTGAGGCCCTGCACGTGACTGCCCCGAGCGTTGCGGTTCCCATCGCCGAAGTGCAAGCAGCCGCGGGCTGAACGTCCTCACGAGTGCCCGTTAGGTTCGGGAGGCGCGTTGAACGCACACATGGCCTCCGGACCAACCGGCAGGAGGCCTGGTGACGGGCCTGTCACTGCCGGGTCCTATCCTCCCGAGCTCGAATGTGACGTCCTGCTCTCGGACGGTCGCACGGCACGGCTGCGTGCCATTCGGCCAGACGACGGCCCGGCGCTTCGCGCGTTCGGGGAAAGGCTGTCGAGCGAGACGGTGTATTTTCGTTTCCTCGCGCCGCGTCGGTGGATCAGCGATGAAGAGATCACGCACTTCGTAACCGTCGACTATCAAGACCGGCTGGCGCTCGTGGCCGTTGTCGACGGGGAGCTCGTGGCGGTGGCTCGCTACGACCGCTACCCCAAGCCAGCCGGGGACGCCCCCGCCGCCGCCGCAGCGGGCACGTCTCGCGGGTCCGACCAGGACGGAGTGGAGGAGGCCGAGGTCGCGTTCGTCGTTCGGGACGACCACCAGGGTCGGGGCCTGGGCACCGTGCTGCTCGAGCACCTCGCCTCGGCTGCGGTCACACGCGGGATCGGGCGGTTCGTCGCCGACACCCTTGCCGACAACCACAAGATGATCGGCGTGTTCCGTTCGGCGGGATTCGACGAGCACACTCTTCTCGAGTCAGGAGTCATCCGGGTGACGCTGGAGCTCACGGCTCGACCGGAGTACCTCGAGCGGGTCGAGCAGCGCGAATGGACCGCAGCAGTGCGATCGATCGAGCACATTCTCCGTCCCACGACGATCGCCGTCATCGAGGCGAGCCGCGAGCCGGGCTCGGCTGGCCACGACATCGTCTGCAATCTCCTCGCCGGGGAGTTCGCCGGTGTCGTCCACCCGGTCAATCGGCAGGCCCACTCCGTCGGTGGTCTCCGCTCGTACCGCAGCGTGACCGAAGTGCCTGGTCACATCGATCTGGCACTGATCGCCGTGCCGGCTCAGCTCGTGGCCGGAGTTGTGCGCGAGTGCGGGGCGAAGGGGGTCGGCGGCCTCGCCGTGGTGACATCGGGCGGTGCGGACCAGGGGGCCCCGGGCGCGAGCACCGATCGCGATCTCGTCGAGCTTGCTCGGAGCTTCGGCATGCGACTCGTCGGGCCCGATTGCATGGGCGTCATCAACACCTCTCCCCAGGTCCGGATGAACGCCACATTCGCCGAGCACCCGCCGCCGCCCGGCCAGGTCGCGTTCTCCTCCCAGTCCGGTGGCCTCGGAATCGCCGTTCTCGGCGAGCTTGAAGGCCGCGGACTCGGCATCTCGAGCTTCGTGTCTCTCGGCAACAAGGCCGACGTCAGCGGCAACGACATGCTGCGGTTCTGGGAGGACGACCCGGAGACCGACGTGATACTTCTCTATCTGGAGTCTTTCGGGAACCCACGAAAGTTCAGCCGGATCGCGCGGCGTGTCGCTCGCAAGAAACCCATCATCGCGGTCAAGAGCGCCCGCACGACATCCGGTCTGCGAGGCGCTCATGTACAAGGCGGTGTGGCCGTGCCCGACCAGGCCACCGATGCGCTCTTCCGCCAAGCCGGGGTGATCCGGGTCCAGACGCTGGAGGAGCTGCTCGATGTCGCCGACCTGTTGGCTAGTCAGCCCCTTCCCGTCGGCCGGCGGGTCGCGATCGTGGGCAACGCCGGGGGTTGTGGGGTTCTGACTGCCGACGCCTGCGAGAGCCAAGGCCTCGAGGTTCCCGAGCTCGCGCCCGAGACACAAGAGCGGTTGCTCAGCGTTGTCTCCCATGGCGCCGCCGTGGGGAACCCGATCGATCTGGTCGCCTCCGCGACTGCTGAGGAGTACCGGTTCGTGCTCGAGATCGTCCTGACCGAGGCCGACATAGACCTGGTGATCGTCACCTTCACGCCACCGGTCCTCGGCGGTGCTGAGGAGATCGCCAAAGCCGTGGCCCGGGCAGCCTCCACGACGACCAAGCCCGTGCTCGCGAACTTCATCGCGACCGAGCAGACGCTCCTGGCCTTGCGCTCAGGGCCGAGTCATGTTCCTTGGTTTGCCTATCCGGAATCGGCAGCTCGTGCGGTCGCGCGGGTCGCTCCGTATGCCGAATGGGTGAGTCGGCCCGAGGGGACCGTTCCCCGCTTCGACGATCTTGACGTGGCCCGTGCGCGGCGAATCGTGGAGGCCGCTTTGGCGGCTCGGCCGATCGCTCCCGGCTCTGGCTCCGGGCCGGATGCCCTTCCGGCGCGCTCGGTGTGGCTCGACGAAATCGCGGTCTTCGAACTGCTCGAGGCTTACGGGATCCCGACTCTTCCATGTCGCCAGGCGTCGACCGCGGCCGAGTCTGTCGAGGCTGCTGGAGCGATCGGGTACCCGGTTGCTCTGAAGATCCACGCCCCGGGCCTCGTGCACAAGAGCGATGTCGGGGGCGTCCGGCTGAACCTCCGCTCGCCCGAGGACGTGGCGTCCGAAGCCGAGGCGTTGTTGACGGCTTTCGGTCCGGGCGTGTCGCTCCTCGTGCAGCCGATGGGGCCAGACGGCGTCGAGACGGTCGTCGGCGTCATGGAGGACCCGTCTTTCGGCCCGCTCGTGATGTTCGGGCTCGGCGGCAAGGAGGCCGAGCTGTTGAGCGACCGAATGTGGTCGCTCGTGCCCATGACGACCGAAGACGTTCACGACCTGATGAGCGGGCTCCGGTCGTCGCCGATCCTGTTCGGCTACCGGGGCTCGGAACTGGTCGATCTCGAGGCTCTGGGAGAGGTGCTTTCAAGAGTCGCCTGCCTGGCTGAAGACCTGCCCGAGGTCGTCGACTTGAGCCTGAATCCAGTTGTGGCGAGCCCCGATGGCGCCATCGCGCTCGACGCACGGGTGCGCGTGACAACGGCGTTGCACGACCCGGCGCTGCTACGCCGCGCGATGCGGACTGCTTGAACCAGCGGCCCGAACCCGCTCCGGCACCCTAGGCCTGGCCGGCCACCTCGTTGATTCGGCGCATCACTTCGTCATCAAGTCGCTCGAGCACGTCAAGCGAGCGCAAGTTCTCCTGCAGCTGCTCGACGCGACTCGCGCCCATGATGACCGTTGAGACGTTGGGGTTGGAGGCGCACCAGGCGATGGCCAGTTGTGCGAGCGGACAACCGAGATCGTCCGCAATCGCCTTGAGAGCCCGCACCTTGTCGTTCCTGCGTTGGTCTTCGAAGGCGGGACGAAGCCATTCGTAGCCGGCTACGGTGCCGCGAGACCCCTCCGGAATCCCATCCAGGTACTTGCCCGTGAGCAGACCCCCGGCGAGGGGACTGAACGTGGTGAGGCCGATGCCGTAGTCCTCGATCACGCGGGCGTACTCGTGCTCGACGCGCTTTCGCTCGAGGAGGTTGTACTGCGGTTGCTCCACCACGGGCTTGTGCAGGTGGTGATGCTCGGCGATCTCGATCGCGGCGACGATCTCATCTGCCGCCCACTCCGAAGTACCCCAATAAAGCGCCTTGCCGGAGCTGACGATGTCTGACATCGCCCGCACGGTCTCCTCGATCGGTGTCTCGGGGTCTGCGCGGTGGCAGAAGATGAGATCGAGGAAGTCGAGACCGAGCCGTTCGAGCGAGGCGTCCACGGCGTGCATGAGGTACTTGCGGTTCAGGGTGTGGGTCATGTTCGGCGTCTCATGGAGTCCCCAGAAGAATTTGCTCGAGACCACGTACTCGTGGCGCTGCCAACCGAGGGTCCTGAAGGCCCGGCCCATGATCGCCTCCGACTCACCGCCCGCGTAGACCTCGGCGTTGTCGAAGAAGTTGACTCCCCCCTCACGCGCGGCGTCGAGGCAGCGAACAGCGAGGTCGTCACCTAGCTGGTAACCGAAGCTGATCCACGAGCCAAAGGACAGCAGACTCACTTTGAGGCCGGATCGGCCGAGGCGGCGGTAAGGCATTGACATATCTGGTCATCTCCAGCTCATGGATCCAGATCCGGGAGCGGATCATGCAATCAAGAAGATATCCGTCGAAGACACCCGCTACAGGAAGAGCCCCAGCCAAGCCAGCGGTTTGGACCTGCCGCGGCATCGCCTTAGTGGCGCTTGGTCTTCTGCACCGTCGCGAGCAGGTCGGTCATCACCTCTGTGACGATTTTCCGCGTCCGGTGCACCGAGCAGCCTTGAAGGGTGCGCAAGGTGTCCCATGACGACCAGCTTGTAGCGAGATCGAGTGCGTCGAGTATGAGCAGCCGACGCCTGGCGTCAAGACGCGACAGCTCAGGGGCGAAGACATCGGCGACTTGGGCTCGGGCGGCCGCATACGCACGCGCAAGTTGCTCGACCACGAGCGGATGTGTCTGGCTGAGATAGATCGCGACCCTTCTCACCGGCGCAATCTCCTCGTAGAGCTTGGACCGCAGACGCACGAGCGCGGCGATCCGGTCGGCCAGATCAGGATCACTGGGCCGCGGTCGCACGTAGATCTCCTGGGTCGGCCAAATCCTCGAGGCAGCCGCCACGAACAGAGCATCCAGGTCGGCAAAGTGACGGAACACGGTCCGCTCCGAGACCCCGGCGCGCGCCGCAACCTCAGCGGCGCTTGGCAGGTAGACCACCTTGGGTGGGCACTCTCGTACGATGTCGAGGACGGCACCCACTACGGCTTCGTAGTTGCGAGCCGCGCGCAGCCGACGTCCGTCCGCTTCCGTGTTGCGCGCCACCCGGGCCGGCGGTCGCGCGTTTGTGGAGGTGACCCGCGGGGCCAGGCGCGGAGACGAGCGAGTGGAACTTGGGCGCGCATCAGAAGGCGAGCGGGGGGTGAGCACCTGCTTCGAGCGGGTCGCCGTGGCCCGAGCGCGGGTAGTTGAGGTGCCAGACAAACGGCCTGAGCGTGCTGCAGGGGTCGCTCGGGTCGGTCGGGTCACCATCGGTGACATCCAGGTGACAGATCGAACACGATGAGCATGCTACTCAACGCGACGCCGTCAGTATCGTCAGCACCCTTGCCAGCTACCGGTGTCAGAGACTCTCATCCGTCTGCGAAGAGTGTGCCATCGGCGGAGTCTTCGATGCGGATGCTGGGAAGTGGCGCTGTCGCCGGACCTTGGATGACCTCCCCGGAGACGGCCGAGAAGATCGACCCGTGGCATGGGCAGCGAAACTGGAGCGCCGGCTGGAAGAAGCTCACGATACAGCCCATATGAGTGCACACGGCGCTGAAACCGACATAAGAGCTCTCGGAGGGCCGCACGACGTAAGCAGGGATCCCCTGGGCCGGGTCCGTGAATTGTCGGGCGGTGCCGAGCGGCACGGCGCTGACAAGTCCGATGGCCGTGCCCTTCGAGGCACCGGCGCCTCCCGATCCTGTGGCCGGTGGTGTGAGTTTGGGAGCTCCAGAGCTCTGGCCCGAGGTGGCGCCGGACATTCTCCCGATTACTGCCGAGATTGCGGCAGTGACGGCGGCGAAGCTCGCAAGCGTGAGAGCGGAGGCCACCTTGCGAATCGCTGCCCGGCGGTCCAGGTCCGGTGCTTGCTGGCCCGGCGCCGCCCCAGCCGCGGCCAGCTCCCTGGCGTGACGTGTCGCGAGGACGGCGTCGACAGACCAAGCTCCGCATCCTGCGACCACGAGTGGGGTCCAGGCAAAGAAGAAGACGATGTCCGGACCGTAGAAGTACGGGGTGGTGTTGAAACTGACGGACAGGAACAGCACGAATGACAGTGCCATGCCACCCGCGGCAGCAACCCTTCCGAACAGCCCGAACAGGGTGCCGAGACCGACTGCCACTTCGCCGAAGGCGATCAGCAAGCCGACCAGCACCGGATCGTGCGCCGACAGCCGGAGAAGCGCTCCGACCGGGCTCGTCGTGATCGATGCGTGCAGCTGTGCCTCGATGGAACCCGGGTTAGCAGCGTCGAAGAAGTAGCGGTTCGTCAGTTTCTGCAGGCCAGCGTACGTGAAGGTCACGCCGAGGAACGCCCTGAGAAGGACCTGCGGACCTCCGGGCGCGTCCCGCAGCCGTGCCAACAAACTCGTCACCGGCGCGTCTCGCGGCCCGGGGCTCGAAGGTTTCGTCACTGGTGCAAGGTTAGAGTCGCCGCACCTCAGAGAACGATCGCCTCAACGGACTCGATCGAACCGGAGGAAGAGGCATGGCCTGCCCCGGCGGGCCTGGCATCGGTGTGCACGGTCTTGCGAAGGCGGATCTCCGGCAGGGCGAGTGACAATAGGAAGGCGACCGCGACCACTGGAGTCGCGATGAGGAAGACCGTGTCGATCGTATGCACGTAAGCGACGGTCGCCGCTGTGTGAATCGTCGCGGGGAGCAGCTTCAACTGGGCGGGGCTGCCCACGATCTGGCGGGCGATCTCAGGAACATGCGAGCGCGCCGCAGCAGGTAGGGCCTTGGTCAGGTTGCCGATGAGCCGGTCGTTCAGGACGGCACCCAGCAACGCGGTTCCGAACGCGCCTCCCATCGACCGGAAGAAGGCCGCGAGGGAAGTCGCTGTCCCGAGGTCCTTGTAATCGACGCCGTTTTGGACAGCGAGGATCAGCACCTGCATGACCAGACCCAGGCCGAACCCGGTGAGAACCATGAAAGCCGAGGTCACCATGAAAGAGGTGTGAACCGTCAGGGTTGAGAACAGCCACATGCCGACGGTCATGAGGGCGGTGCCGATGATGGGGAAGATCTTGTAGCGTCCGATTCGCGCGATGATCTGGCCGCTTGTGATCGAGGCCGTGAACAGGCCGACCATGATCGGTAACAGCATGAGGCCGGATGTGGTTGGGGAGACCCCTCGCACGACCTGGAGGTACACGGGCAGGTAGATGATCGCGCCGAACATGGCGACGCCCACGATGAAACCTGCAGCGTTCGCCACGGAGAAGACCCGCTTGCGGAACAGCCGGAGCGGGACGATCGGCTCAGGCGCATAGTGCTCACGAACCAGGAACGCAACGACGAACCCGACGCCGACCGCGGCCATCCCGATGATCTGTGCAGACAGCCACGGGTAGCCCTGTGGGGAGCCTCCGAGGGTTGTGACCAACAGCAGCGCGGAGAAGCCGACGAGCAGGAGCACCGAGCCGAGGTAGTCGATCCTGTGCCGGGTGCGCACCGCCCGGTCGCGCAGCACGATGCTTGTGACCACGAGGGCGATGGCGCCGATGGGAAGGTTCACGTAGAAGATCCATCGCCAAGAGGCATGGTCCACCAGAAAGCCGCCTACCAGTGGCCCGGCGACGCTCGCAATTCCGAACACGGCGCCGAAATATCCCTGGTAGCGGCCACGTTCGGCAGGCGACACCATGTCGCCCACGATTGCCATGGCGAGCACGATCAGCCCGCCCGCCCCAACCCCCTGCAGTGCACGGAACGCGATCAGCTCGTCCATGTTCCGGCTGAGGCCGGCCAGGACAGACCCGGCGAGGAAGACGACGATGGCGAATTGGAAGATGCGTTTGCGGCCGTAGAGATCGGAGATCTTTCCGTACAGGGGGGCGCTTACCGTCGATGTGAGGAGATAGGCCGTGACGACCCAGGTCAGGCGACTGAGGGAGTGGAAGTCGCCAACGATGGTCGGTAGTGCCGTGCTGACGATGGACTGGTCGAGGGCGGCGAGCAGCATCCCGAGCATCAGACCGGAGAACACCACGAGGATTTGACGGTGACTCATGCCGCCGCTTGCGAGATCGTGGTTCACCGCCGAGCTGGCGGTGCCGGCCGACTGGCCGGCGGCCCCTTGATGGCTATTGCGTTGGTCGGCGCCGAGGATTTCCTCGGTTGTCGTCATCGTGTCTGTTCCTCACAGGCGTTGTCCTGCGCAGCGCTGTCACAGCTGGCGAGTGCCTCACTTGCGATGGCAGCAGCCTCGAGCGCCTCCATGGTCGTGACGAGCTGCGCGAGCTGGTCGTCGGAGAGCGCCATGAGAAGACTCGCAGCTCTTTGGCAGGCCGTCTTGTGCAGTTTGGTCACGAGCGCCTCGCCCGTGTCGCTCAGCGCCAGACGGACGACGCGCCGGTCCGTTGGGTCGTCACGGCGAACCACAAGCTCCTGGCGGACGAGGCGATCGACGACCGCGGTAGCGGCGCTCTCTCCCACGTCGAGCTCCTTCGCGAGCTCGCGCATTGTCACCGATTGACCGCGCAGGTACGTCAACACGCTGAGCTGATGGCCGGTTACAGCGTGCGGCTCGTCGTGTAGCTCTCGCTGCAAGAGAGCACTGAACCGCCGTTGCATCTGCGGCTGGAGTTCGCAGCAGCGGTCGACCAGAACCTCGCGAGGCGAGAGTCCTGGTGCACAACTGGTCTCTTCACTCACCTGGCGTGGCGTTGTTTGCGCGATCGTCATCATGAAAGGAGGCCTCCGGCCGAGTACCGTAACGACATGAGGAGTAGAACAGTTTCACTGATGGAATATTCCAGCAGATGAAATTGTCAGCTGGCCGTCGCCGGAGCCTGAACGTCAGCGCAGTCCAGTTCGGGCGGTCATTCCCAGGTCGTGGGGGGCGGTCAGGGCGGTCAGGGCGTGTCAGGGCATTCCGGCGCCATAAGCACCAGGTGGCACCGGCGTGTCCATCACGTTGGTGCCGGTCTCCTCTGCTTGCACGACCATGCCGCCGCCGATGTACATGACCACGTGGTAGAGAAGGTACGCGTTGCCGTAGAAGATGAGGTCACCGGGCTGAAGGTCGGACATCGAGACGTGTTGGACCTCGTAGTACTGATCCGTCGCCCCGTGGGCCAGTGAGACACCGGCCTGGGCCCACGCCCACATGGTCAGTCCTGAGCAGTCGAAGCCCATCCCCGGTGTGGCACCTCCCCAGACATAGGGGACCCCGCGCTGGCTCTGAGCGGCACTCACGGCGATCTGACCCGCACTGTCTCCCGACTCCGGCGGTGGCGAAAGCGTGGGGGCCTGCGTCGGTGGCGTAGGCGGAGGCGCTTGCTGTTGGGCGGCCTCGGCTGCAGCCGCTGCTGCTGCTGCTGCTGTTGCTGCCTTAGCCAGTGCGGCGGCATAGGCAGCTTCCTTAGCCTGTTGAGCTGCTGCCACAGCCACTGCGAGCTGGCCCTTTACGTGGGCTTCCTCGTTGGTCAACTGGGCGTGGAGGGCCTCGGCCTGCGCGACGTCGGTGGAAATCGCCGTCTCGTTGGCCTTCGCAATTTGCTCGGTGTGGTTGAGTGTGGCCCTCTCTATCGCCAGCGTCCGCTGGTTGATCAGCACTGTCGTCTCGGACTCGTTCAGGTTGCCGGACGCGGCTTGGATGTAGGCCTGCTGCATGCCGGCGGTCTGCTGGGTGCCATTGAAGAGCACTGACAAGCTCTGTGACGCGCCCCCGGTTACGTAGGCCTCGATCGCAATCTCGCGAAGGTGCGACCGACTCTGCTCGAGTGCCTCTTGGGTTCGGCCGATTGCTCTGGTCGCGTCAGCGACGCGTTGCGCGAGCGACGCGACGCGACCCTTGGCCAGGAGGTAGCTCTCGTCGAGGATGGTGAGCTTGACGTTGGCAGCCTGGACTTCTGAGGCGATGTACTGAGCACGCTGTTGCAGAGTGGCCACTTGGTCAGCACCGGCAGGCGAGCCTGCAAGAGCGAGCGGCGTGGCGACGCCTGCAAGCAACATGGCGGAGACAACCAGCGAAACCGCCGCACGCGGACGACGCCTCTTGGGCGCATCCGACGCGACGACCAAGCTTTGCCTAGCCTCAGCGATGAGGCTCCCAGCAACAGGTCTCACAGTGCCCGCAACCTAACCCTCAGGACGAAGGCTTTGCAAGCACGTCGGGTCCCAGCTGCGGTGCAGGCCTTCTTGAGCAGGCTTGCGACGTTACAGCGTCGTTACGACAGCTCGACCCGTATTGTCACAATGGACGTCCTGACAGCTACGTTGACGCCATGACTGTCATAGGAGCCTCAGAGGGTGCCGACGGTGCTGGCATTGGGTATCGCATCGAGCACGATTCGATGGGTGAGATCCGGGTACCGGAGAGCGCGCGATGGGGAGCACAGACCCAGCGCGCCGTTGAGAACTTCCCGATCTCGGGCCAGCCTGTAGAGCCGGCGCTTCTCGTCGCTCTGGCGATGATCAAGGGCGCCGCCGCGACGGTGAACGCCGAGATGGGAACGATCGGTAGCGATGTGGCGACCGCGATTGCCGAAGCGGCTGATGAGGTGGCAGCCGGACGCCATTTTGACCAGTTTCCGGTCGACGTATTCCAGACGGGGTCGGGAACCTCTACGAACATGAACATGAACGAAGTGCTGGCGAATCTTGCCGGCGAACGGCTGGGGCGAGAGGTCCGGCCCAACGATGAGCCCAACGCGTCGCAGTCATCGAATGACGTCTTCCCCTCCGCGATCCATTTGGCGGCCGCTCGCGGGATCGTCGACGAGCTGGTTCCCGCACTGCGGCATCTGGCCTCGAGGCTGCGCGTGAAACAGCAGGAGTTCGCCAACATCGTGAAGTCCGGTCGCACTCACCTCATGGATGCAACGCCCGTGACGCTCGGGCAGGAATTCGGCGGATATGCAGCGGCCGTCGAGCACGGCGTGGAGCGCCTCGAATCTGTCTTGCCACGGGTGGCGGAGTTGCCGCTCGGCGGGACGGCTGTCGGGACCGGGCTGAACGCGAAGGCGGGCTTTGCGGCAAAGGTGATCGAACGGCTCGCATCGGCGACTGGACTGCCCCTCATCGAAGCCCGTGACCATTTTGAGGCCCAGGGCGCCAGGGATGCCCTGGTCGAGGCCTCTGGAGCGTTCCGGACGGTCGCAGTATCGCTCTACAAACTCTCGAACGACCTTCGATGGATGTCCTCGGGTCCGCGATGTGGCCTTGCCGAAGTCCACCTTCCGGATCTCCAGCCCGGCTCGTCGATCATGCCTGGGAAGGTGAACCCGGTTGTCCCTGAAGCTGTTTGCCAGGTAGTCGCACAGGTTGTCGGCAACGACGCCGCGGTTGCATTCGGGGGCGCCGCCGGCAATTTCGAGCTCAACGTGATGCTGCCTGTGATTGGCAGCAATCTCCTCGAGTCCATCCGCCTCCTCTCGGCGGTCAGCCGTGCCCTGGCGGACAAGTGCGTTGCTGGCATCGTCGCGGACGAACAGCGGTGCCGGGCCTACGCCCTGTCCACCCCGGCGATCGCCACGGCGCTCAACCCCTATATCGGCTACGAGCAAGCTGCCAAGGTGGTGAAGACGGCGCTCGCTGGAGGAAGGGACCTGCGTACCGTCGTGCTGGAGATGGGGCTGCTCACCGAGGAGGAGGTCGACCGGGCTCTGGACGTGCTTGCCATGACCAAGGGCGGGATCGTCGGCTGAGCTCGTCTCGGATCCGACGGCCGATCAGCTCGCGGCTGTGTTGAGTGAACGTCTTGCCGGCGACAGGCCCATCGTCGTGGCGCATGCCGCCGGGACCGTGCTCGCGGCCCTTTCGTACGGGCCATCGGCAGTTGTCCGCGTGGTCGGGTCGTCGCCCGGGCTTCGCGCCGAGGTTCGCAGGTCCGCGGCGCAGGTCCGCGGGTCGGGTGGCTGGGAGCTCGGCGAAGCAGGAGAGGCCGTCGATGGCGCAGGAGCGGTGCTCGTGGGTGGAGGTGCTTGCAGCGGGACGGGTCGGGGTGCAGGCTGACGGGAGTGTCAGGCGCCGTCGGGCTGACTGGCGACCTGTGGCCGGCTCTCGTGCGCGTTGTCCTGTGCTGGCGTGAGAGCCAGGCCCAACCAGTGGGCACCGACGCCCGCGGCAGCGCAACAGGCGACGAAGAAGCCAAGCAAGAAGACTCCCATGTGGGCGCCGATCGCCGCGCCTGAGATGGCGGGGCTCACGATGTTGGCCACCGTGAAGCACATTGCGGAAGCGGCGAAGTAACGGCCGCGCAGCGTGGCCGGGGCAAGGTCGTTCACAAGCGGGCTGCTGACGGGGCTCAAGAGCACTTCACCCACCGCGAACACGGCAGGAGTGGCGATGACAAGCGCTCGGGCGGCACCGGATCCCGGAACCAGACCTGCGAAGGCGAGCACGACCCACGAGGCAGCGAACGCGCCCGCTACTGCCTTCAGCGCGGTCGTACGCCTCATCCGGCCGACGAACCGCAGGGCGATGGGCTGCGTCAGCACGATGAACGACGTGTTGGCGGCGAACGAGATCGCGATCGTGCCGGGGCCGACCTTTGCGACCGATGTTGCGAAACCTACAAAGCCGGTGTTTATGGCGGCGTAGCCGGCGATCATGAGAATGGTCGTCGTTATGGCGTACCGGCGGAACAAGCCGTCGGCCAGGACGGCCCGGTACCCATGCCGAGGCGATTGGTCGAAAGAGCCGGCTTCGGGGTTCTCTTCTCTCAGCTCCGATGGCGCATGGCCATCGCGCCTGGAACCGAACGCGCTCCGCGGCAAGAGCGCGAGCGCAGCGACGACGGCCAGGTTCGAGGCTCCGTCGATGAGATACACCGCGACAAAGGTTCCCGGCTCACGCACGTGCACTACGAGCCCGCCGATGATGGCACCAATTCCGAGGCCGAGGTTCAGGAGCTGGAAATTGCGCGCGAAAGCCAAACGGCTGACCGCGTCGTCCTCGACCATCACTCCCAGCAGCGCGTTCCAGGTTGGCCAACCAGCGGCTTGCCCGAGCCCGTACACGAACATGGCCGGCAGGGCAGTCAAGCTGCTGTGCACGGTCGCGAGAGAGGCAATGCCGAGTCCCTCGAGGATCAGGGCCACCAGCAACACAGCCCGGGCACCGAGGCGGTCGACGAGAGCACCGGCGGAGGGGCCTACAGGCAGCGCAAGAACGGCGACGCCTCCGATCAGCAGGCCCGAGATCCCGAGAGGGATATGGCGAACCTCGTGAAGGTAGATGACGAGAAACGGGAGCGTCAGCCCGCCGCCGATCGATGACACGAAACTCGCCGCGAGCAGGACGCGCAAGGTCCCGGGGAGGCGACTCTCGGGCATCGGGTCAATCATCGCGCTCTCGGTGCGCAGATCCTGAACAGGCAGTTCGGGTGGGGAGTAGCTTCGCTGTCATGGGATCGATGATCGAGTTTCCGAGCAACGGTTCGACCGAGGTTGGTTACCTGGCCTCGCCCGTGGATGGGAACGGACCGGGAGTTGTCGTGATCCAGGAGTGGTGGGGCCTGGTTGACCACATCAAGGACGTATGCGATCGTCTTGCGGTCGAAGGCTACGTGGCGCTGGCACCTGATCTGTACCACGGCGTGAGAGTCGCTGAGCCCGGCGAGGCCGCCAAGTTGATGATGGCGCTCGAATTGGATCGGGCGTCAAAGGACATGAGCGGCGCTGTCGATGAGGTCGCGGCCCGATCGAGTGGCAGTGGGGTCGGAGTCGTCGGATTCTGCATGGGTGGCGGGCTGGCTCTGATGCTGGCATCACAGCGGCCGGACAAAGTGCTGGCTGTGGTGCCCTTCTACGGCGTGGTGCCCTGGGAAGGTGCGCAGCCCGACTATTCGATGCTGACCGGGGCGATGCTCGGCCATTACGCGGGGAAGGACGAGTCGGTGAGCCCTGAAGCCGCCAGAGCACTCGTTGGCATCCTCCGAAGGGCCGGCAACGACGATGTGAAGATCCACATCTATCCGCAAGCCGATCACGCCTTCTTCAACGACACCCGCCCGGAGGTCTATGACCCCGAGGCCTCAGCACTCGCCTGGCAGCGGACCATCGAGTTTCTCCACTCCCATATCGGCTGAGCGCCGCATGACGGCGAACGTCATCGAGCGGTACCCAGAGCTCAGCCTGGCGATGGACCGCCACGTCAACGGGTCGGCGGACTCCTGCTACGGGCCGAGAGCACTCGCACGCCACGTCGCAGCCGCACCGGTCACGCCATCGGAACACCTCGTCGCCGAGGCGCGGGCACTCCTCGCGGCCATCGGTGCCGAGACCGCCGCCGCCGACGGTTCAGGGCGTCGTCCTACGATCGATGTCATGTCCGAGCGCTCCCGCAATCTTCCCCGCCGTTCTTGCCTTTCGGTCCCGGGATCGAGCCCGCGCTTTCTGGAGAAGGCTCCGAGCGTCCTGGCCGACATGACCTTTATCGACCTGGAGGACTCCGTAGCGCCGCTCGAGAAGCAGTCCGCGAGGGAAAAGGCGATCGACGCGATCCGCGACCTTTCGTGGGACGACCGCGTACTCTGCGTTCGCGTGAACGGGTGGGCCACGCGCTGGACCTACGGCGACGTAATCGAGGTCGTCGGCGGATCTGGCGATCGGCTCGACGAGGTCATGTTGCCGAAGACCCAGTCAGCGGCAGAGGTTATAGCGCTCGACCTGCTCCTCACCCAGGTGGAGCTCAACAGTGGGCTACCGGCCGGCCACATCGGCATCGAGGCGCAGATCGAGACGGCCCGGGGGCTCATCAACGTCGAGGAGATCTGCGCCGCATCACGAAGGCTTGAGGCCATTGTTTTCGGCCCGGCGGATTTCTCAGCCTCCATCGAGATGCCCGTGCTGACAGGCGGTGTCCAGATCGGCCAGTACCCGGGCGACCACTTCCACTACGTCTTCAGCAAGATCCTGGTGGCCGGACGAGCCAACGGCATTCAGGTCATCGACGGCCCGTTTCTCAAGATTCGTGAGCCGGAACTGTTCCGCGATTACTGCAGGCGGGCACACATCCTCGGCTATGACGGCAAGTGGGCGCTCCACCCGGACCAAGTCGCGATCTTGAACGAGGTGTTCTCGCCGACCCAAGAGCAGTTCGACCGGGCATGGGCGATTCTGGATGCCTACAAGGAAGCGACCGAGCGCCAGGGCAAAGGCGCCGTCATGTTCGGCGAGGAGATGATCGACGAGGCGAGTCGCAAGATGGCGATCAAGTTCGTCTCCCGGGGCGAACGCGGAGGCCTGAAGCGCTCGGAGCAGCGTGAGCCCTGAGCGGGGCTCCGGGCTGCATCCCTAGGCCAACTGGGATCGTTCGACATGCCCGAGCTTCCCCAGATGCAGGCGCTCGCTGAGCGCGTCGACGCTGCAGTCGCCGGGGCGATCATCGCGCGGGTCGAGCCGCTGGGCTTCTCCGGGCTGAAGACGGTCTTGCCGCCCGGCGAAGGGCTCGAGGGCGAGACGCTGCTCGCAGTGGGGCGGAGAGGCAAGTACCTCGTACTAACCCTCTCTTCCGGTCGCCGCGTGCTGGTTCACCTCTCACAGGCGGGCCGGTTGGACATAGAGGAACCCTTCAAGCACACCAAGCCGAGAGGAGCCGTTGTTCGTTTCGTGTTCGGAAACGGCACTGCTGTGCTTGTTCGCGAGCACGCCAACGAGCGCAAGGCGGGTTGGTGGGTGCTGGCCGCCGGTGCGGAAGGGCCTCTGGGCGGCCTCGGCCCAGAGCCGCCGGAGAAGGCTTTCGAGGATCTGCTGCTCACGAGCGAGGACACGCGGCATCTTCATACCCTTCTGAGAGATCAGCGATTCGTGGCCGGCATCGGCCGGGGCTACGCGGACGACGCGCTGAACCGTGCCGGGTTGTCGCCGTTCTCGCCCCTCAAGTCGCTGAGCCAGGCGGCTCGCAGGCGTTTGGTGGCCGACATCCGGTCGGTCATGTCCGAGGCCATCGCATCGGAGCGGCTACGAACGGGCGGCCTGTCGGAGTCCAAGCTTGGCACGGTCTTTGCCGTGCACAATCGGGCTGGACAAGCCTGTCCCGTCTGCGGCGAAGCTTTGCTACGGGTCTCCTACGAGTCGCACGAGGTCGTCTACTGCAAGCGCTGCCAGACCAGGGGCCGCGCGCTCGCAGATCGCCGTTTCTCGCGCCTGCTGAAGTGACCGTGACCGGCGCGACCTGCCGCCTCTTCCGGCGCGGGTAGCGTTCTTCGAGAGCACCCCGTCCGCGGGCGCTCAAAGGCGGGCAGTCGCGCCCGCCCGACGGCCCGAGAGGAGCCTTGGTGATAGGCGAGAAGGTCATGCACTTCCAGGACAAGCATGTTGACCTGGCCGTCCTGCAGTCGAAGATCGAGGACTACTTGAAGTCCGACGGCTTCACCGTGCAGAGGTCTGCCGACAGCGACCACGGGGTCGTTCTCCAGGCCAAGAAGGGCAGGTTCCTGGCGGCGGTGATCGACGCAGACCGGGCCTTGACGATCCTTGTGTCGGGCTCGCCCGATGACTGCGTCGTGCGCGTCGGAGTCGGCAAATGGCTTCAGCACCTCGCGACGGCAGCCCTTGAGACTCTGCTCCTCTCCGACCTGTTCCTTCTGGTCGACGTGGCCGAGGTGGCATGGAACCTCGAGATCGAGGACAAGATCGTCACGCAGGTTCAATCCTTCGTCGGCTGACCTGGTGTCAACCGGCCGGCGCCTGCTCCACCAGGCGCCGGGCGATCACCTTTGGGCAGAGAACCCTCGTCGGCTCCCTCGAGGACCGGCACCACGTTGCAGGGCGGACTTGACGTCCGCAATGTCGGACAAGGACTCGCCCTCGGCCACCAGGCCGGGCTAGCGCGGGTGCGTCGCATCCTCCGGGCCGGCGCGGCGGCCGATGACGGTGACGAGGGGCGGCAGCACCACGGAGGCGTCTCCCGGCTCCACCTCGGTGAGCTCCTCGAGGTAGATTGCCACCGGTCCTGGCCCAGCTCCTGCCGGAGCCTCGGCCCAGGCGTCGACGAGCTCGAGGCCCGCTTCGCGTACGAGCCTGGGAAGTAGGGCTCCCACGTCGGGGTGCAGCCCCTCTGGCATCGACATCGGCAGGCCGTCGATCCGTCCCGCCGAGGTGATGGGCTCCTGCGCGAGGAGGTAGCCGCCAGGCCTCAGTGCGGCGGCCATCTGCCGCAGGACTGCACGGGGCTCGAGGACGTGCACCAGCAAGAAACGGCAGTATGCGAGGTCCACGCTCTCCGGCAATGCCAGGTTCTCGCCGGCCTGGGTGATGGCGATGACCTGGGCGCATCCGGCGCCGGCCGCGGCTGCGGCCACCTCGTCGCGTGCGCGGGGATCGCTGTCGACGGCATAGACGCGTCCTTCGCGTCCCACGAGCTCCGCGAAGGCAACAGAGACGTCGCCGGCACCGGCACCGACGTCCACGCATCGCCATCCTGGCGCGAGGCCCAGGCGCTCGAGGGCGGTTGCCAGCGGTCGCCGGTAAAGGTCGTTGCGCAACCCGAGCTCGTCCACCGCGACGACGGTACTCAAAGTTCGCTGATCGGCCGATATCGTGCCGGGCTACGGTTGCTCCGTGCGAGTGACGATGATGCTCTGTGACGCGGCGCAGGTGGCAGACGGGAAGCTCTTCATCCTCGGAGGGGGCTGGAGCCTCATCGGACCCGACCCGATGCCGTCCGCGATCGCCATGAAAGTGGACGTGGGCTGGCACGAGGCGGGGCGGCCGCATCATTGGGAGCTCTTCCTCGTGGACGAGGACGGGCGCCCGGTCATCGTCGAAGCCGCCGAGGGTCCCCAGCCGATCGAAGTGCGAGGAGACTTCGAGGTGGGGCGGCCGGAGGGCGTGCCGGAGGGCAGCCCGGTCGACATAGCGCTAGCGGTCAACTTCAGTCCGCTTCCCCTCGCGCACAACACCCGCTTCACTTGGCGCCTCACCATCGACGGGGAGAGCGAGAACGACTGGCAGCTTGCCTTTTCCACGAGGCCGCCACGGGAGCTGCCCGACCAATGACCACCTACGAGCGGCCCTTCGGTCGTGTTTTCGAGGACTTCGTGGTCGGTGACGTCTATCGACACTGGCCGGGCAAGACGATCACGGAACACGACGACCACCTGTTCTGCCTGCTGACGATGAACCATCATCCGCTGCATCTCGATGCTTGGTTCGCGGAGCACGAGACCGTGCAGGGCGCCAACGTCGTGGTCGGGAACCTCGTCTACTCACTGGCGCTGGGGATGAGCGTGCCCGACGTCTCCGGCTCGGCGATCGCAAACCTCGAAGTCGAGTCGCTCCAGCACAGGTACCCGACCTTTCATGGGGACACGATCTATGCCGAGACCCGCGTGCTCGAGGCGGTCGAGTCCAGCTCCAAGCCGGACCGTGGAGTCGTGACGGTGGAGACCCGCGCCTTCAACCAGCACGGCGACGAGGTGTGCTACTTCCGACGCAAGGTGATGGTCTGGAAGCGCGACTCGCTTCCTCAGCGCAAGGGGCTCCCAGCCGAGAGTGAGGACTGAGGCTCGGGAAAACCTCGCCAGAGCTTCGACTTGCCCGGGCCGTCGTTTCTTGGTCACCTAGTCATGCCGCACTAACCTGCCGGAGTCCGCTTCGCAGAGTCTCAGGATCAATGGAAGGAGGGCGACCGTTGCCGAGAGTGGAAACGTCCACGGTGATCGCGGACGTCATGATCGTGACTCCGGACATCTACGGCGACGTCCGTGGACGGTTCATCGAGACGTACCGAAGGAGCTGGTTCCCGCTCGGGCGCGAGATGGTTCAAGGAAACCGTTCGGATCGTCAGCGGGGCGCCGTCGTCGGTCTTCATTACCACCTCCACCAGGCCGACTACTGGTACGTGAGCCGGGGCCGGGCTCGTGTCGTCCTGCACGACCTCCGGGTCGGCTCGCCGACCGACGGGGCGACCGAGATCCTGGAGATAGGCGAGCACAACGATCGCGGGTTGTTCATCCCCCCTGGCGTCGGGCACGGATTCGCGGCCGTCACCGATCTGACGCTCACATACCTCGTGGATTCCTACTACAACCCGAGCGACGAGCTCGGCGTTGCCTGGGACGACCTCGAGCTCAGAGCGGATTGGGGCGTAGCCGACCCGGTCGTGTCAGCACGTGACCGGGCCAACCCGCGCCGTTCGGAGATCCCCGACCATCTCCGCCCGCGCTACGGCTCGAGAACCTGAGCAGCGCACGCGCATCGGCTGCGCGCGACGCCATGGCCTCGGTACTCGGCTTGAATGGGAACGTGCGTAGCAAGTCGTGGAGCTGACGGGCGTGATCTGGCTCGTCATTGTCATCCTCGCGGCGCTCGTCGTAGCCGCCATCGTCTGGGCCCGCGTCGATGCGGCCAGGTCAGCGCACAAATCCGTCGAGACTTACGAACGCGGGATCGGCGCGCTCGGACAGATCTCGAAGCGTACCCAGTCAACCGGATTCCGAATCCTTCCCCACGAGGAGGCCGGTCGGCCCCATGTCGGCAGGCGCATCGACCAGGCAGGCGGGGAGGCGCCCGCTGAGCGCGAGAATGTCCGCTTGCCTGGCCAGGGCCGGTTGGCTCCTTCGCGGCTGCCGCCAGCCGGCGAGCCCAAGCTCCGCTTCAGCGGGCCCGGTCGGCCGCCAGAGAGTGCGCCGGCAGCCAGCCCGCAAGCCGGTGACCAAGAGCGCGACGACCGAGAAGCTGGAGCGACGCGGGGAGCGCTGCCCGCGACGGCGTCGGGTGTCGCCGCCCAGGCGCGACTCGCGCACGCCCGCGGCCGGGTGCCTGGTACAGGCGGGGCGGGCGCTCGCAGGGCGCCATACCAGTCACCGGCCGATCGGCGTCGCCAGGTGATAGCACGACGGGTCGCGACCGGTGCAACGGCAGGCGCGGCGGTCGTGGCGGTCGCCCTAGCCGCGTTTTTCTTGAGCGGTGGCGGTGGGCATCACCCGACGACGAGCACGACGACGACCATCCGCCGCGGAGGCGGCGGTCGGACCACGACCACCACCACGACGCTCCCCACGACACTGAAGCCCACGTCTGTATCACCCACCAACGTCGCGTTCACGGTGCCGTCAGGCGACTACTCATTGGCCTTCCAGGCGACCGGCGGTAGCTGCTGGGTAGGGATCGAACACACCAGAGCCGGCCCGTGGCTCTTTGCGAAGACGCTGAGCCCCGGGCCGGCGACGACCTACGAAGGATCGGGCGCGCTCGTCATCACGCTCGGCGCCCCGGCTCACATCGGCTTCACCGTGAACGGGCTGGTGGCGGAGCTTCCCAGCGGGGTCACGCAGGCCTACAGCGTCGAGCTCACGCCGGCCTCGGGCTGAGGAGTCGTCAGCCGCCCGGGTTCGAGCAGACCTGTTGCTCGGACGGCCTCCAGAGCGAAAGCCAGCTCGAATGCCCAGTCTCGCCATGCCTGGTAACGGCCCGACGGTCCGTGGTGTCCTGAGCCCGCCTGCATCTTGAGCAGGACGCGCTCCTTGTTGTCCAGGTGCGAGGCCCGCAGCTTTTGCACCCACTTCGTCGGCTCGGAATACGAGACCCGCGGGTCGTTCATGCCGCCGGTCACGAGCATCCTCGGGTAGCGGACCGGCCGCACGTTGTCGTAGGGCGAGTAGGACCTCATCCGCCAGTACGCGTCCTCGTCGTCGGTCGGATTGCCCCATTCCTCCCGCTCGGTGACGGTCAAGGGCAGTTCCACGTCGAGCATTGTCGTGAGGCAGTCGACGAAGGGCACCTCGGCAATGATCGCGGCGAACAGCTCCGGTGCGAGGTTCACCGACGCTCCTACGAGCAGCCCGCCCGCGCTTGCACCGCTGGCGACAAGCAGTTCCGGTGAAGTCAGGCCTTCGTCGACGAGGAACCGGGCGCAGGCGATGAAGTCCTCGAAACTGTGCCGTTTCTGCTCGAGCTTGCCATCCAGGTACCAGCTGCGAGCCAGCTCTCCGCCACCGCGCACGTGCCCGGTGGCGTAGCAGCCACCCCGGTCGAGCAGCGGCAAGATCGACCGGTTTGCGGCGAAGACCGGGTCCATGCTGATCTCATAAGCGCCGTAGCCATACAGGAGCAAGGGTCCAGGTCCGGTGGGCCGGTCTGCGCGGTAGGCGATGGTGATGGGGACCAACGTGGCATCGTCGGAAGTTGCCCAGCGGCGCTCGGTCCTGTAGGCGCCGGCGTCGTAGTTGGGGACCCGTCGCCGCCAGATCACTTGTGACGTCCCGCTGTCGAGGTCGTAGTCGTGGATTGCCAGTGGGCTGATCAGCGACGTCGACGCGTACCGGACGTGGCGGGTGGAGAAGTCGAGGTTCTCGGCCAGGAAGATCGAGCCTGCCTCTTCAGGGGGAGTGACCACGGTCTCGCAGCCGGTGTCGAGATCGACGATGCGCACCGCCGTCGAGGCGTGGCCACGCTCGTGCACCAGTGCGAAGCCCTCGACAACGTCCAGGCTCTCGAGACGGACGTCCTTGCGGTGCGCGACAAGTGGCCGCCAATGATCCCGGCCCGGAGTCGCTACAGGAGCCCGGAAGGCGGCGAAGTTCTCGGCGTTGTAGTTGGTCAACACGAGGATCTCGTCGCCGTGGTGTTCAACCGAGTACTCGATGCCCTGGCGGCGTTCCTCGACCATGCGAGGCTCGGATTCGGGTTCGGTGGAGTCTAGGAGACGGACCTCGGAGGTGACGTTGCTCTCGGCTGCGAGCACGATGAGCGCGCCGTCCTTGGTGGTTGCGACCCCGAGGAAGTAACGCTCGTCGTCCTCCTCCCAGACGCAAGTGTCCTGATCGGTCGGCGTCCCGAGCAGATGGCGCCGGATCTGGTGAGGGCGCATCGACTCGTCGGGGCGTGTGTAGAAGAGCATCCGACCATCGGCTGAGAACGCGAGCCCGTAGGACGCGTCCTCGATGGTGTCGCGGAGCTCCTCGCCCGTTGTGAGATCACGGATCCGCACCGTGAAGCGCTCGCCACCGCTCACGTCGGTTGAGTACGCGAGCAACCGGTGGTCTGCGGTGAGCTCGAGGTTCCCAACTTCGAGGTGGTCCGCCTCGCTGGCCAGGAGGTTCACGTCGAGCACGATCTGTTCGAGCTCGTCGGCGGGCGTCGTGGGACTGATGCCGGTCGTCGGCCCGGTCGTCGGCCCGGTCGTCGGCGGAGGGGCCTCGACAGGCCGGCGGCAGTGAATCGGGTATTCGAGGCCCTCGACTGTCCGGGTGTAGTAGGCCCAGGGGCCTTTCGGCGCCGGCAGTGTGACGTCGGTCAGCTGCACTCTCGAGAGGATCTCGCCGTAGACGCTCTCGGTCAGCGGTTCCAAGTCTTCGGTCACCGCTTTCAGGTACGCAGCCTCGGCGTCCAGCACTTCGGCCAGGGCTGGGTCGTCACGGTCCGCCAGCCAGTACCACTCGTCGACACGGTCGTCGCCGTGGGCGGTCAGGATGACGGGGCGGCGCTCTGCGACCGGGGGCGTGAGCTTCATCGGCACGACTCGGAGCATGCCACGTCCTGTTGCGAGCCCCGCGCCCATGGCTCCGGGCGGGAGCGGACCCATTGGCGGCCGTCGGTGGTCAGCCGGCGGGTAGGCGGGTAGGCGTGGCGGCCGGTAGTTGTTACTATGTGCGTAGGAGAAACTCTCTCGAGAGGAATGCCTGATGGCCATCACGGAGCTCGATCTCGGCAAGTACCAGCTCGGCTGGAGTGACGTCGAGGACTACGTCTTCAAGCCGCGCAAGGGGCTGTCAGAGGAGATCGTCCGGGAGATGTCCGCCATGAAGGGCGAAGCGAGCTGGATGCTCGACTTCCGGCTGTCCTCGCTGCGGCGCTTCGAGAAGAAGCCGATGGTGCGCTGGTTCGCCGAGAAGATGCCTGACCTGGACTTCGACGACATCTACTACTACATCAAGCCCACCGACGCGCAGGTCAACGACTGGGACAAGCTGCCCGAGTCGGTAAAGAACACCTGGGACAAGCTCGGCATCCCGCAGGCCGAGCGCAAGTACCTGGCCGGAGTGACCGCCCAGTACGAGTCGGAGGTCGTGTACCACCGCAATCGTGAGGACCTGGGGCGGCTCGGCGTGCTGTTCACCGACATGGACACCGCTGTTCGCGAGCACCCCGAGATCGTTCGCAAGTGGTTCGGCAAGATCATCCCGCCAGGTGACAACAAATTCGCGGCCCTCAACTCGGCCGTATGGTCGGGGGGGTCCTTCATCTACGTCCCGCCCGGTGTGACCGTCGACATGCCCCTTCAGGCGTACTTCCGGATCAACGCCGAGAACATGGGCCAGTTCGAGCGGACGCTGATCATCGCGGATGAGGGTGCCCAGGTGCACTACGTCGAAGGTTGCTCGGCGCCGGTCTACTCGTCGGACTCGCTTCATTCGGCGGTCGTCGAGCTCGTGGCACTTCCCGGCAGCCGGATTACCTACACCACGATCCAGAACTGGTCCACGAACGTCTACAACCTCGTCACCAAGCGAGCTCGTGCCGAGGCCGAGGCGCACGTCGAGTGGATCGACGGGAACATCGGCTCACGGTTGACGATGAAGTACCCGTCGGTGTACCTGATGGGACCGAAGGCGTCTGGCGAGGTCCTCTCCGTGGCCTACGCGGGGGCGGGCCAGATCCTCGACACCGGGGCGAAGATGTTCCACTGCGCGCCCGAGACCAGCTCGACCATCGTCTCGAAGTCGATTTCGAAGGACGGCGGCCACGCCACCTACCGCGGGAAGGTGCATGTCGACGAGGGAGCTCGGAGGGCAAAGTCGTTTGTCCGCTGCGATGCTCTCATCCTGGATGAAGACTCGATCTCGGAGACCAAGCCGTCTATGGAGGTCTGCGAGCGTGACGCTGAGATCGGTCACGAGGCCACAGTGTCCAAGATTGGCGATGACCAGCTCTTCTACCTGATGAGCCGCGGCCTGAGCGAGACGCAGGCGATGGGCATGATCGTGAACGGCTTCATCGAGCCGATCACCCGCACACTGCCGATGGAGTACGCGGTCGAATGGAGCCGTCTGATCGAGCTCCAGATGGACGGCTCGGTCGGCTGAGGCCCCGTGGGCGGCGGGCTCTTCGGCGGGCTGCCTCGGCGTGCGCAGGCTTCGGGCGTCGTCCCAGCTAGCGTTCACCCGATGCCCATGCGAGAGGATTGTCGCCACTACCAGAGCCGCACCTATGCCAGCGGAGAGGTGGCGAGGTTCTGCGTGCTCGACATGGCACCGGACGCGCCGTGGCGTTGCCCGGAGAACTGCCCGGTCTATGAGCGGCGCCTCGCGGATGCAGGGTGGACTCACGGCAAGCTCACCGAACCTGCCATCGAGCTGGAGCCGACCGACGTGCCCGCCGCAGACGCCGCTGACCTGCTCGAGAACGCCGAGGAGATCGTTTCAGCGGTGGCGCCAGACGCCGTCGCCGAAGCTCGCAAGCGAGAGCTCAAAGAGGAGCGGCGCTCGGGCACCAACGGCGTTCCCGGGTCCCGTCGCTGGTTCAAGCGTAAGGGCCCTCCGCCCGGACGCTGACGGCCATCGGTTAGCGTCCTGCCTGATCACGATGCAGTTACCCGTTTCTTTCAGCGCTCAAGCCGCCCGGAGTCTCGGCGGCCCGGAGTGGCTCGTCGAGCGGCGTCTCGCAGCGCTGGAGCAGTTCGCCGCGAGCCCACCGCCGGTGGTCGACGAGGACTTCTGGCGCTACAGCCGGATCTCCGAGCTCGATCTCGATCGGTATGTGCCGAGTGGCACCGGTGACGCCGCCGGGCTGCGGCCGGCGCTCGAGGCTGACGCCTGGCCGCAGTCGGCCGGCCTCCTCGCGCACGTCGGCGAGCGCTCGGGTCTCGCCGTGGTCGTCGATGGCGTCCCGGTCTCGTTCGAGCTGTCTGCCCCCTCGACGGCGACTGGAACCGTCCTCGGTAGCGTCCTCCACGACTCCCGGGGCTCCGACGTCCTCGACCAAGTGACGAGGCTGAACTCCGCGACCGGCAAGGAAGAGCACGAGCCCGACGTGTTCGATCATCTTGCCGACGCTTTCCTCCGCGACGCGGTCGTGCTCTCGGTGCCCGCCCGAGCGCGCATCGATCACCCGATCGTCATCGTGCACCTGCTCGGATCGCGCGGGGCCGCTGAGCTGGCTCAGGCCGTCTTCGCGCGCACTGTGATCGAGCTCGGCGAGGCGGCCGAAGCGACCGTGATCGAGCTTTTCGTGTCCGGCGACGGCTCGCTGCTCGTGGTGCCGATCGTCGATATTGCCGTCGGGGACGCGGCGATACTGTCCTACAACGCCATCCAGCAGCTCGGCGCCGGAGCTTGGCAGTTCGGGCATCAGCGGATCCGCGCAGGCCGGGATTCCGCCATTCGCACCTTCACGGCTTCCCTCGGCGGCGAGTACGCGCGTTTTCGCACCGAGTCGGTCCTGGCCGGGCAGGGCGGGAGCGCCGAGCTGTTGGCCGCTTACTTCGGCGACGGGACCCAGATGCACGACTTCCGCACGCTCCAGGAGCACGGAGCGCCGCGCACCACCAGCGACCTGGTCTTCAAGGGCGCCGTCGCAGGCACTGCGCGTTCGGTGTACTCCGGGCTCATAAGGATGCGGCGCGGCGCCAAGGGCGCCGATGCCTTCCAGACGAACCGGAACCTGGTGCTCAGCGACGGCGCACATGCGGACTCGGTTCCCAATCTCGACATCGAGGAGAACGACGTCCGGTGCTCGCACGCGTCGGCCGTCGGCCAGATCGACCGCGAGCAACGCTTCTACCTCGAGTCGCGCGGCGTCCCACCTGCGGTCGCGGAGCGACTGATCCTGCTGGGCTTTTTCGAGGACCTCTGGGTGCGCATCGCGGCGCCAGGCATTCGCGCCCATCTGGCAGCCGCGATCGCAACGCGGCTGGACGGTGTCACCGGTGGGTGCTGATCCTGTGAGAGTTCGGCTGTGCGCGACCGACGAGCTCGAGGTGGGACAGGTTCGCCGTTTCGAGATCGAAGGAGGAGCGATCGCGCTCGTTCGTTGCCGCTCCGGGTTCCGGGCGCTCCTCGACGTGTGCAGCCATCAGGATTACCCGCTCTCGGAAGGCGAGGTCTTCCCCGACTCCTGCGAGATCGAGTGCTTTCGGCACGGGAGCACCTTTTCCCTGTTGGACGGCTCGCCACAGAGCCTGCCTGCCACCCAGGCGGTCAAGGTCGTGCCGATCGAGGTCGACTCCGATGACGTCTACGCGGTGATCGAATGAACCCAAGCGTGCTCAGGGTCTCCGACCTTCACGCCGGCGTCGATTCCCGGCAGATCCTGCGGGGCATCGACCTCGAGGTGCGCAGCGGGGAGATTCATGCGGTCATGGGCCCGAACGGGTCGGGGAAGAGCACTCTCGCCCATGTGTTGATGGGTCGTCCCGGTTACGACGTCATGAGCGGGAGTGTGACGCTGGACGGCGTTGAGCTGCTCGGCCTGTCCCCCTTTGAACGAGCGCAAGCCGGGCTCTTCCTCACGTTCCAGTACCCGATCGAGGTGCCCGGGGTACCGCTTGAAGCGGCGCTCTCCGAGGCGCTGGTCGCAGCGGGCCGGTTCACAGAGGCCGAGACCGAGCAGCTTGGAGCTCGTCTCTCAGAGGAGGCCGGCGAGCTCGGGATCTTGCCAGAGATCCTGGCGCGGCCGATGAACGTCGACCTCTCGGGTGGTGAGGCCAAGCGCAACGAGACCCTCCAGCTCGCGATCCTCCGGCCACGGATCGCCATCTTGGACGAGCTCGACTCCGGCCTCGACGTCGACGCGCTCGGTCAAGTTGCAAGGCGTATCGAGCGAGCGACGCGCGAGAGCGACCCTCCTCTCGGCGTGATCGCGATCACCCATTACCGCCGTTTGCTCGCTGAGCTGCCCGCCCACCGCGTACACGTGCTGTCGGAGGGCCGGATCGTCGCGAGCGGAGGACCGGAGCTCGCCGAGGAGCTCGAGCGGACCGGCTATGTCGCCTACCGGGAGGACGCCGGGGCGCTCGGAGAGGCTGGTCTCGGCGCTCTCGGCCTCGGCGAGACGTTTCCGGGCGGTTTGACTAGAGGTTGACCACCGGGCAGGTCAACGTCCGCGTGATGCCCTCGATGAGCTGCACCCGACTGACGACTATCTTGCCCAGGTCGTCCACCGTGTCGGCTTCGGCCTGAATTATGACGTCGTAGGGGCCTGTCACATCCTCTGCGCGCACCACCCCGGGTATTTCTGCCACCTTCGTTGCGACCGCGGCCGCCTTGCCAACTTCTGTCTGGATCAGCACGTAGGCCCGAACTCCCACTGGTGACCTCCTCGTCCTTGGTGTGCGCGCATCGTAGCGGGGTCCGGAAGCGATGGGCCGACACGTACCATGGCAACGTGGACAGCTCCGCGCGTTGGGCTCGCTTCACCCGGCTCGTCCGCAGCGCCGTCCACGATCTGTTCGACCAGTCCCAGCCCTTCGGCAGGCTCGCGCTGATCCACACCATCTTCTCGGTGGGCTCGACACTCGTGACCATCTCGCTCGCGGGGACCCTGTTCTTCACGATCTCGCCGGAGGCGGCCAAGGACAAGGTCGTGCTCTACCTGCTGCTCACGATCACGCCGTTCGCCGTCGTTGCACCGGCCCTCAGCCCGCTGCTCGACCGGGGCAGCTACGCAAGGCGCACGAGCATGGCGATCGCATCGGTCGGCAGCGCCGTCCTGGTCCTCATGATGGCCCATGACATCAAAGGGCTGCTCCTGTTCCCGGAGGCGTTCGGCGTTCTTGTGTTCTCGAAGCTCTACCTGGTTGCCAAGGCTGCACTCGTGCCGTCCATGACCGAGACGAAGGACGATCTCGCGAGTGCGAACGCGAAGCTTGCCGTGCTCGCCTCTCTCGCGGGCTTCGTGACCTCTCCCGTGGCGGTGGGCCTCCTACAGCTTGGGGCTCCCTGGGTGCTGCGGCTCGCGTTCGTCGTGTTCCTTCTGGGAGGCGTGGCCGCGGTGCGTCTTCCCAAGACCGTCGGCGTGGTCCTCGCCAAGCCGGCAGCGGCGACACCCGATGGCCAGCCCATCTTGGGACCACCGGTTCCAGGCAAGGGCCACTGGCCACAAGGAGCCGGGCGCCCGCTCTATGAGCGGCCGCCCCCGACCGACCGCGAACGTCAGGTGCGGATCAACGTCGCTCGAGAGCGCCAGCGGCTGGGGCTCCCGCTCTATGTTCCCGAGGTCGTGCTCGCGCTCGCGGCGATGTCGGTGATCAGGGGCGCGGTCGGCTTCCTCACTTTCTTCCTGGCGTTCGCACTGCGCGATCTCCACGCCGCGACATGGTGGTTCGGCTTCGTGCTGCTGACAAGCGCAATTGGTTCGCTGCTCGGCTCGCTTCTCGTGCCTGTCCTTCGCAGGTACCTGTCCGAGCAGCAGCTGATCCTCTACTCGCTGATGCTGTCTGCGTTGATCGGCGTCCTCGTCGCGATCCTGGGCTCTTTGTGGGCGCAGCCGCTGCTCACCTTCGCCATCGGCTTTGCAACCACCGCGGCAAAGCCGTCGTTCGACTCGATCGCGCAGCGACACGTGCCCCCGGCACAGCTCGGGCGCGCCTTCGCCAGGTTCGAGACACAGCTGCAGCTCGTCTGGGTGCTGTGCGCACTGTTGGCCGTGGTCGTCGGCTTCTCCCTGCAGGCGGGGGACGTCTTGATAGGCGTGACCTGCGCAGTCGCGGCAGGGTTCCATGTCTCGATGCGACGTGCCGTGTCCGAGAGCCGTCTCGCGCAACCTCGGGCAGGCCAGGCCGACCTGCCGGGCACGTCGCTGAACTGAGCAGCATCCGCCGGCAGGTACGGGCTTGCCGTCCGCACGCGCTGCCTGCGCCGAGATCGGTTCGAGAGGCACCTCGCCAGTCGCGGGAGACGACGTTCGCGCAAGGTCAGCCCAGGCGCGTGTGGAGCCCCTCGAGTTGGTCGGTGAGGGCGGGCGGTAGCCGATCCTCGAACCGCGCGAAGTACTCGGTTATGGAGGGCAGCTCCGCCAGCCACTCGTCGCTGTCGACTCGCAGCAGCTCGGTCATGTCCTCCTCGGAGACATCCAGCCCTTCGGTGTCGATCGTGCCTGGTGCCGGCAGATAGCCGATTGGAGTCTCGACGACCTCGCCGCGGCCCACGCAGCGCTCGAAGACCCACTCGAGCACGCGGGAGTTCTCCCCAAAGCCGGGCCACAAGAAGCGCCCGTCCGCGGCTTTCCGGAACCAGTTGACATAGAAGACCCTGGGCAGCTTCGCCTCGTCGATCCGGTCCCGGAGCGACAGCCAGTGGGTCCAGTAGTCGGCCATGTTGTAGCCGCAGAACGGCAGCATCGCGAATGGGTCACGTCTCAGTTCGCCTACGGCGCCCGTGGCAGCGGCCGTGGTCTCCGAAGCCATGATCGAGCCCAGGAAGACGCCGTGTGTCCAGTCGAAAGCCTCGTGGACGAGCGGGACGACCGAAGCGCGCCTGCCGCCGAAGAGGATGGCCGAGATCGGAACACCATTCGGGTCCTCCCACTCGGTCGCGATAGCCGGATCCTGGCTGGCTGGAACGGTGAAGCGTGAATTCGGGTGCGCTGCGGGCGTTGGCGTCTCTGGCGTCCACTCATTGCCCCGCCAGTCGGTGCAATGCGCCGGAGGCTCTGTGGTCAGGCCCTCCCACCAGACGTCACCGTCGTCGGTGAGCGCGGTGTTCGTGAAGATGCAGTTGGCCGCCAGTGTGAGCACCGCATTCGGGTTGGTCACCATGTTCGTGCCGGGCGCCACGCCGAAGAAACCAGCCTCCGGATTGATCGCCCGGAGCATCCCGTCCGGCCCGACCTTCATCCAACAGATGTCGTCCCCGATCGTCTCGACCTTCCAGCCCGGAATCGTCGGGACGAGCATGGCGAGATTTGTCTTGCCGCAGGCCGAAGGGAAGGCCCCGGCCATGTAGCTGACCACACCGGCAGGCGAGGTCAGCTTCAAGATCAGCATGTGCTCTGCGATCCAGCCTTCGTCGCGCCCAATCACCGACGCGATCCGCAGCGCAAAGCACTTCTTGCCCAACAGGGCATTGCCCCCGTAGCCGGAACCGAAGGACCAGATCTCACGCGTCTCGGGGAAGTGGCTGATGTAGATGTGCTCAGGGTTGCAGGGCCACGCCACGTCGTGCTGTCCGGCATCGAGAGGGGCACCGACCGAGTGCAGGCACGGAACGAACCCACCGTCATCGCCTATTACCTCGAGCGCCCCCGCGCCCATCCTCGTCATGATGCGCATGTTCACGACCACATACGGCGAGTCGGTGATCTCAACGCCGACATGCGCGATGGGAGATCCGAGCGGACCCATGCAGAAAGGCACGACGTACATGGTCCGGCCCCGCATCGCCCCCCGGAACAACTCCGTCAAGGTCGCGCGCATCTCGCTAGGGTCAACCCAGTTGTTGTTAGGGCCAGCGTCCTTCGGATTCCTCGGGCATACAAAGGTACGGTCCTCGACACGGGCAACGTCGGCCGGGTCCGAGTGGGCCCAGTAGCTGTTGGGGCGCTTTGCATCCGACAGCCTCGTGAATGTCCCCCGGTCCACGAGCAGCCCACAGAGCCGTTCGTACTCGTCAGCCGAACCGTCGCACCACTCGACCCGGTCGGGCTGAGTGAGGGCAGCGACATCGTCCACCCAGTCAAGAAGCTTGCGGTTGCGAGTCTCTGTCATTGTGCGATCGTAGGCGAGCATTCGGCATGCTCCCAAATCGCCCGGCCACGCTTGCCCGGCGGATCGCGCCACCCTTTGGCGAAGTAGCGTCCGGACTTATGTCAGGTACCAACGGCGAAATCGCCGCGATCGAGAGCATCCGGCGTGGCTTGCCGCAACCACCCGACGGTGAGACCTGGATCGGCGACGATGCCGCGGTGGTTGCCGGGCCCGGAGGCGAGTCTCTGCTCCTCGCAGCCGACACCGTGGTCGAAGGCGTGCACTTCGACCTCGACCTCGTCGACGCGGCGGACGTGGGCTGGAAGGCGCTGGCCGTCAACGTGAGCGACATCGCTGCGATGGGCGGACGACCCCTGCACGCGCTTGTGACGGTCGTGGGCGCAAGTGCTGCCATGATCGACGCCCTGACTCGCGGCCTCGCCGAGGCCGCAGCGGCCTACGAGTGCGCCATCGTCGGCGGCGACCTCTCCTCCGGTCCGTGTCTTGTCGTCTCGGTGGCCGTCACCGGTACCACGGGGGGTCGGGAAGCGATTCTTCGCTCCAATGCCCGCCCGGGCGACCTGCTGTTCGTTACCGGGACCCTCGGCCGGTCGGCAGCGGGGCTCAGGGCCTTGCGAGCCCAGGCAGGCCGTGGCGCGACAGCGCAGGCAGGTCTCACAGGGATGGCGCAACCGGCCTGCGTCCCGGCGGCGCCCCCGGAGCTTGCCGCCGCCTACCGGCGACCCGTCGCTCGCGTAGCCGAGGGACTGGCAGCTTCGACAGGCGGGGCGACGGCGATGATCGACGTCTCGGACGGGCTCGGGATCGATCTCGACCGCCTTGCGACTGCTTCGGGGGTCGGCGTCCTGGTTGACGCGGTCCCGACGGCGGAGGGGGCGACTCGTGACGACGCTCTGGCTGGCGGCGAGGATTACGAGCTTGTCTTCGCTGCCCGTGAACCCGGCGCGGTCGCGAGGGCGTTCGAGGCCGCGAGTCTACGGCCGCCCATCCGGATAGGCGTGTGCGTCTCGGACCCAAGGCTGCGGCGCATCGGCGACGAGCCTTTGCCTGCTTCGGGGTGGGAGCACCGCCTCCGCTGAGCGCGTGGCGCAGGTGAGCGTGCCGCTCTACCGAGCATGCGGCTCAGGCCGGGTGCTCGGCGAGGATCCGCCGCGGCGGCTTGACGACCCTGCCCGCACGGATGCACGAGGTGCACACGTTCAGGTGGGTCGGGGTCCCGTTCACCAGCGCGCGAACGCGCTGGATGTTCGGGTCCCACCGGCGCTTGGTGCGCCGATGGGAGTGGGACACGTTCATCCCGAAGCCCGGGTGCTTCCCACAGATCTCGCATACGGCTGCCACGTTGACGCGTTCCTCGAGAGAGAGTTCCTGCAAATGGACGAAGGGTGACGTTAGCATCCATTGGAATGGCGCCGTGCGAGACTGACCCGCGACCACCGGTTCCGCCAGGCCGCGTTGTGAACCGGTGACCGGTCAGCCCGCAGAAGCCGATCTCGCTGCCGGTCTGACTCCCGAGCGCCTCGTGAAGGTCATGCGCGCCTTTTCCGAGGGTTTGGAGCGCCACCGTAGCGTCGTGAACCGGCTGAACGTCTATCCGGTCCCCGATGGCGACACCGGCACGAACATGGCTCTCACTGTCGAGAGCGTGGTCAAAGCTCTGGACGGCCTGGACCTCGAGACCGCGGACGGTGGCGCGATGGGCGCCGCATGCCGGGCCATCGCGAGCGGGTCGCTCATGGGGGCACGAGGCAACTCGGGAGTCATCCTCTGTCAGATCCTCCGCGGTATCTCGGGCACGTTCGCTCCCTGCCATGTGGTCGGGGCACACGAGGCCGCTGTCGCCCTCTCAGAGGGCAGCGCGGCAGCGCGAGCCGGGGTCATGCGCCCCGTCGAAGGCACGATGCTGACCGTCGCCGCCGACGCGGCAGCAGCAGCGCGGCAGGTCGACGAGAGCACCGGTGGGGACTTGCTGGAGGTATTCGAGGCGGCGAGGGAAGCCGCCGTCTCGTCGCTGTGGCGCACGCCCGAGCTGTTGCCGGTGCTCGCGCAGGCCGGTGTGGTCGACGCAGGCGGGGCGGGCCTCGTGCTGCTGTACGACGCCTTCCTGCACGTGCTCGACGGGCGGCCCACCGCCGATCGCCTGCCATTGCCTCCCGAGGTCGCCGACAAGGTCGCCCGTGGCTTTGCAGGTGACCTCTCCACCCAGATCGCAGGCGGCTTCGCCGGTGCGAGCCGCGGCGCGGCCGGGCAGGACGCATCAGATCACGACGGCCCGAGGGTCCGGCCCGCAAGCTCGGCCAACGGCGAAGCCGCGGGTGGGGCAGGCGTGCGTTACGAGGTCATGTACTTCCTCGAGGCTCCCGACGAGACGCTCGGGGCGTTCAAGAGCGTCTGGGCGGGTATCGGTGACTCGATCGTCGTCGTCGGCGGCGACGGCCTGTGGAACTGCCACATACACACTGACGACATCGGGGCGGCACTCGAAGCGGCACTCGACGTAGGGCGCCCACGCGACATACGCGTCACCGACCTGCTCGACCAGGTTGAGGAGGAGTCGTGGGTGCGCCGCGCGGCCGAGCTCGACACCGGCGCAGCGCCGAGCGTCGAGGAGCCTGCGCCGGTGACCTCAGTCGTCGCCGTGGCGACGGGCGACGGGATCCGCCGCATCTTCTACTCGCTCGGTGTCCACCACATCGTGGCCGGGGGGCAGTCGATGAACCCGTCCACTGCACAGATCCTCGAGGTCGTCGAGTCCGTCCCGGGTGCCGAGGTGGTGATCCTCCCTAACAACAAGAACATCGTGGCTGTGGCCGAACAGGCGTGCGAGCTGTCGCGCAGGCCGGCGTTCGTCGTCGAGACCTCCGGCATCCAGGAGGGCTTTGCCGCACTCCTCGAGTACGACCCTGGGGCCACCGGCGAGGAGAACGCAAGCGCCATGCAGGCGGCCGCCGGCCGGGTGCGCGCGGGGGAGGTGACCCGAGCAGTCCGCGCGAGTGACTCGGCGGCCGGCCGTATCGAGGCCGGGGACTGGATTGGGCTCTCGCGCAGCGGGATCGAGTCGGTCGCCGGAACGCTCCCGGAGGCCACCTGTGGCCTTATCGGCAAGCTGCTCAATGACGGCGACGAGATCGTGACCCTGATCGAGGGAGCGGGCGCGACCTCGGCCGATACCCGGCGAGTCACCGAGTGGCTGCACGAGCATCGGCCGGGCATATCCCTCGAGCTGCACCGCGGGGGCCAGCCGCTCTACCCGTTCCTCGTCTCGGTCGAGTGAGCGGAGCGGCGGGAGGCCGCACGTTGCGGTTTCTCGGGAACAAGGGCGTGATCGAGCTGCGCAGCGTCAAAGCGCGCAAAGCCGCGGGCCTCGAGTCGATGGGCATCGAAACGGTGCTGGACCTGCTGATGCACTACCCACGTCGCTACATCGACCGCCGGCATCAGTCCGAGATCGCCGCGCTCGCCGAGAACGACGAGGCGATGGTGACCGCAACGGTGCGACGCGTGTCGGCTCGCCGCACCAGCCGCGGCAAGCCGATGGTGCAAGCTGTCGTCGAGGACGCCACCGGGCAGCTCACCATCGTGTTCTTCAACCAGCCTTGGCGGGTCCGCCAATTGGCGATCGGCTTGGAGGTCGTCGTCTTCGGCCGCACAGAGATCTACCGGGGCGGCCGCCAGATGACCAACCCGGTCGTGGACCTCGTCGGCGACCAGACGGGCCGTCTCGTGCCCGTGTACCCGCAGTCGGGAAAGGCCAAGATCGGCTCGCCCGAGATCGCCTCGTATGTCGCCGAGGCGCTGGAACGCACGGGGCGACTGGCAGAGGTCCTGCCACCGCAGGTGATCGACGAGCTCAGCCTGGCTGGACGCACGGAGGCGTTCCGGGGGATACACGCCCCCGAGAGCTTCGAGGAGAAAGACGTCGCCAGGCGCCGCCTCGCCTTCGACGAGCTGCTGAGGCTCCAGCTCATCCTCGTCATGAAGAAACGTGCCGCCGCGACCCAAGCCCCCGGGATCCCTCACGTCGTCACGCCGGGCTTCGGCAAGGCGAGCCTCGTCGACGAATTCCTCGGGCGCCTGCCGTTCCGGCTGACCGGAGCCCAAGACAGGGCGATCCGGGAGGTGGCCGCTGATCTCGCCGCTTCGCACCCGATGCACCGCCTCCTGCAGGGCGACGTCGGCGCCGGCAAGACGGTCGTGGCACTGGCGAGCCTTCTTTACGGTGTGCAGGGCGGCCATCAGGGCGCCCTCATGGTCCCGACAGAAGTGCTCGCCGAGCAGCACTACCTTGCCGCTCGCAACTTCCTGGCCGGGTTGGAGGTCACAGACAGCGCCCACATAGGAGGGGCGCGCCCGCTCGAGGTCGCACTGCTCACGAACCGGACCACCGGAGGCGAACGGGCGAAGATCCAAGCCGATCTATTGGACGGGAGCCTGGACCTCGTCGTGGGCACGCACGCCTTGTTGACAGACAACATCCGTTTCCGCTCGCTCGGAGTCGTTGTGATCGACGAGCAGCACCGATTCGGCGTCGAGCAGCGGGCGGCACTGAGGGAGAAGGGCCCCGCGACCGTCGCCGGCGATGGCACCGGCGCGGGTGAAGGCCCAAGCGGGACTCCCGAGGCCGAGCAGGGCTCCCGGCACCCTGACGTGCTCGTGATGACCGCGACCCCAATCCCGCGCACCGCCGCGATGACGGTCTACGGCGACCTCGACCAGACTGTCCTGGACGAGCTGCCGGTCGGGCGGACGCCGGTGACCACCGCTTGGCTGAACGGGCCCGACGAGTACGCCTCTGCGTGGCAGCGGGTGCGCAAGGAGATCACGGCCGGCCACCAGGCCTATGTCATCTGCCCGCTCGTGGGCGGGGGACAACCCGAGGACGAGGAGCCCGAACCCCCGCAGGCGGCACGCAAGCCCGAGGACTACGAGACCGAGGACTACGAGCCGGAGCCTCATCGCGAGGCCGGGCGCGTCCGGACCCCGACGCTGCCCATCGCCGGCCTCGGCCTCGGGGCCGAGGAGACCCCCAGGCAACCGCCGAAATCGGTCGTGGAGGAGCATGCGCGGCTTTCCTCCGGCGAGCTCGCCGGGTTCGCTGTCGGGCTGCTCCACGGGCAGCTTGCCTCGAAGGAGAAGGAGCTCACGATGGCCGCCTTCCGGCGCGGCGAGCTGCAGGTGCTCGTTGCCACGACGGTCATAGAGGTCGGCGTCGACGTGGCGAACGCGACCGTGATGGTGATCGAGGACGCGGACCGCTTCGGCATTGCCCAGCTCCATCAGCTCCGGGGCAGAGTCGGCCGCGGAATTGACAGGTCGTGGTGCTACCTCTTGGCCGAGGCCGTGACCGATGGGGCGGAAAGGCGACTGCGCGCTCTCGAGGCTTCCAGCGACGGGTTCGAGCTGGCAGAGGTCGACCTCGAGCTTCGGGGCGAGGGCACCGTCTTCGGGATACGGCAGAAGGGCAGGAGCGATCTGCGCCTCGCGTCGCTTCGCCGGGACAAGTCGCTGGTCCGGGCGGCCCGGCGGGTGGCCGAGGCGATCGTCGACGAGGACCCGACTCTCGAGGCGCACCCGCTGCTCGCAGACGAGGTCCACTTGTTCGTGGCCGAGGAGTCCGAGGAATTCGTCCTGAAGGGCTGACGGGAGGGGAGCACGCAAGGAGGAGATCGAGGACGGTCAAGAGCGCGTGATCGCGGCAATGACTGTCTTGCAGCTAGAGGTCCCGCCTTCACACTCGATTGACCTCGCGCTCAAAGGACTGGTCACCGCGCTGAATCTCATGGTGGCTGACGCACAAAGCGTGACTAGGTGCGCGGGTCCGAA
>PLIM01000120.1 GCA_003139355.1 Acidimicrobiaceae bacterium
GGTCGTCGCCGGCAGGGTCGTCAAAGTGGTGTCAGTCGGCAGTGCGGTCGTCGAGGTGGTGGTCGTCGGCAGTGCGGTCCATCTCTGCCAGCGGTTTCCGAGTGACGCATTCTCACCGGTGACGGTCGCCGCCTGACCGACAGCCGTGGCGTCCATCCCACCCGACGCCCCGGTTACTTGAAGGGCAACCCAAGCCATCGGAGATACCAGAGCGCTCCGGGTTGAGCCGACTCTCGAAGAAGCAGACGCGGCCAAGGTCCCACGAGTCAATGTGGCCGCTGCGAACGGCGAGATGACCATCGAGGCCACCAGGACGGCTGCGACGCCGACGGTGATGAACCCTCCTGAGAGCTTGGAACGACTCGTAAGCCTTGTTCCAGCTGTCTTCGTTGAACGACGTCCCAGCTTTCCTCGCATACAAGGTATGTCGGTGCGTTTGGCCTCCAGGTTGAGCACTTAGCGCGGTTGTAACACTACTCTCCGCGGTCATTGCTACCCAAGGCATGGTCGGCCGCGAGCCGTCGTCATGCCTCGGCTGTCTGCGAGAGCCTCGCCTACTGGAGTTCGGCTGCCTCCTCGGCGACGACTTCACGCAGCCGGGCCGCGAAGCGCGCCTCGTTGAAGCCGGCGGCGTGCTCGGCGATGACTTCGCCAACCCAGGCGATCTCGCCGAGGTGACTCATTGCCTCGGCGATGAGGCCTGCGGCGGGGCGCTCGAAGAACACACCGGTCTGGCCTTCCACGATCGTGTCGAGGAACCCTCCGAGGCGAGGCGCCGCCGTGGGCTTCCCCAACGCGGCCACTTCGAGCGGCGTCAGGCCAAAGTCCTCGTACGACGCAGTGAGCAGCGCCTTGCAGTTTGCGTAGCTCCAACGGAGCTGGTCGTCCCCGAGCCCGCGGAGAAACGTGACCCGGGGCCCCGCCAGCGTCTCGAGCCGCGCCCGTTCGAGCTGCACAACGAGACGTCGGCGTCGACGGTCATGGAGGAGAACGTCTTTGCGAGCAGTGGGAGCGCGGCGCGGTGCTGACGACGCAGTCCGGGGACGTGGTCCAGCCTGCTCGGTCTCACGTCGAGGTCGGCGAATTCGCGAAACGTGCCCATCGGGTCGGAGAGCGAGGTGTACAGCGGCTCGAGGGAACGCCCTTGTCATCGCGAGGACTGTCCGCTCCGCTCCTCCTCGTTGGGTCAGGTAGTCGTGGACCAGCGCGACCGGTTCAGTACGCGCCATGCCCCCGGAGAACTCGTGCTGGCGTGTTCCACAGGATCCGGAGATCCCACCAAAGCGACCAAGAGGCAACGTAGAGGTAGTCGAGTCGCTGAAGCTCGTCGAAGCTCAGGTTGCTCCGGCCCGACACCTGCCAGAGCCCCGTGAGCCCCGGGCGGACCTCGAAGCGCCGCTGCGCAAACCCGTTGATGCTGGACGACTCGGATGGAACGAACGGTCGCGGTCCGACAAGGGCCATGTCACCGCGCAGCACGTTCCACAGCTGGGGGACCTCGTCGAGACTGCTCCGTCGCAGGAAGCGCCCGACCCTGGTGACACGCGGGTCTGCTTCCAGCTTGAACAGTTGCCCGTCCACCCCTCTCCTCGCAGCGAACTCAGCGTGCTCTTGCTCCGCGTCGTTGGCCATCGTCCGGAGCTTGTAGACCACGAAAGGATTGCCGCCTTTGCCGATGCGCTGCTGGTGGAACAGGACGGGTCCCGGAGACGTGGCCTTGATCGCGACGGCCGCAGCAACGAGCGCGGGGGCAGAAAGGGTCAGCAACACTGCGCCGACCACGAGGTCGCAGCTGCGCTTGGCAATGCGGGATCCGAGGTTCAGCCGAGCCGGGGCCACGTCGATGAGGGCGAGACCGGCGATCTCCTTCACCCCGGACCGCCAGGTCAGCAGCTCGAAGTAGCGCGGCACGATCGAGATTGCGACTCGGTCGTTCAACGACTGCAGCCGCAAGATCGCCTCTTGGGGGTGCGTCCTCGAGAAGCCGACTATCACCTGGTCCACCGCGAGCTCGTCGCACAGCCTCGATAGGTCATCGATCCCGCCGAGCACGGTTGTGCCTGGCGCGGGGTCATCGTCGACACACCCGACTATCGTGATGCGCGGGTCCCAGGACAGATAGCGCAGAAGGTAGCGGGCCATCATGCCGGTGCCGACCACGAGCACCCGCAGCTGCTCGACAACAACGAACCTAAGCAGAACGCGACTCAAGCCCCGCGCCACAGGGATCACCGCCGCAGCAAGAAGCAGCGCCACGACTATCGTCACCGGCTCCAACGTCGCCTGCTTCTCAAGGCTGCCGAAAAGATGGTCGATACCGAGAACTACACAACCCGCGACCCCGAGAGCGTAGACGATGTCATGAAACTCCGTGAACGAGTTCTTCAGCACCTGTCCGGGCGACGTCGCGTAACCATTGTTGATGGAGAGGCTGATCACGACGACGATGAACAGCGGGATACTCAAGAAGACGTTTGCCAGCAACCGGTTCGGTCCGGACCCGGGCTGTTGCACGATGTACAGCGCCATGAACTCGCATGCCGCCAGCGCCAAGAGGTCGGTAAACACGACGGCGATGCGCGGCCCGAGCCACCGGCGGTGGGCTTCCTGGCGGATGACGCTTTTCAGCGTGGCGCGGCCCGAAGCGTCGCCAGGCGCGACAACCAAGCCCAACGGCGCCGACCCGTTCCCGTTCAGTCGTTCCAGCACCTTTGCCCCGCGGACCTTGGTCCCCGGGGCGTCTGCCGCGTGCCCAGGGCTTACGGTCATGTCTTCTAATAACTTGCCCATCTACCCTCGTTGGTCTGCATTTCTCCCCGGCGAACCCCGGCTATCTCGTAGTCGACCGACTGCTTCGACAACGTCCTCGCAAAGACAACTTCCGGGCGCCCCTCGGCGACCGCAGGAGGGAACGAGTCGCAGAACGACGCGATCCCTACAAGGTACATCGGCTTGGATCCGCTACGTTATTAGAAATTCTTTCTGCAGAATAGCGAAAGGGTCGGAAGGAGGAGGTCGCGCGGCTGTCACTGAGCGCGCAGGCCCGCTATCGCTCATCGCGAAGGAGGCACCCAGAATCCCCTCGAGAGCATCACCGATGTCGGCGGCCAAGAGGCTTGAGAGCTGGGCCGGGTATGAAGCGAGAGGCCAGCGATGACGAGCAGTCTTTCGCGGAGGTCTCCCACCGACTTCGAGGTGGCGGCTCGGCGGCCATGGCTGGCAAGGGCACAGCTTGCCGCGCAGCGGCGTGGCCCTGCAGTCGTGCTTGCGTTGATTGTCGGGGCGGTGGCCGCACTTGGGATCTCGAGCCTCTCCGGGGTCAAGTACCAGAGCACCGCGCTCATCGTCGTTGCCGGCTCGCCTGGCACGGCGGACGGAGCCAACAGCCTCGCCGCGACCTACGCCGGCTTCATCCCTGAAGACGTGATCATGCAAAAGGCGCTCGCGAACGCGATCGGCGTCACTGATCCCACGCAGTATGCAAGCATCGGCAAGAGCCTTGTGGCAACGGTCGTGGCCAACAGCGCGATCGTGAGCCTCGCCTTCACCGCTTCCACTCCACAACA
>PLIM01000027.1 GCA_003139355.1 Acidimicrobiaceae bacterium
CTTCGGATCCGTCTCGTCGAGCCCCGTCCGGCCGGCCACAACGTCTACGACCGTGCCCTCCTGCCCCGTCTCGGTCTCCCGCTCATGGCCAAGATGCTTGCCGAGTCGGGCCACGACGTCCGCATCTACTGCGAGATACTCGCACCGGTCGACCTCGACGACCTTCTCGGCGCCGACCTCGTCGGGATCTCCTCGACGACCGCCACCGCTCCGGCCGCCTACCGTCTCGCCGACCTTCTCGGCATCGCCGGGGTGCCTGTCGTCCTCGGCGGCCCGCACGTGAGCTTTTGCGCCGACGAGGCGCTCGGCCATGCCCACCACGTCGTGCGGGGCGAGGGCCAGCAGACGATCGGTGAGCTCGTCGCCTGCCTCGAGGAGGGACGGCCGCTCGAGGAGGTGCGGGGGCTCTCCTTCCGGGCTGGCGACGGGGAGTCCCACCACAACCCCGCCCGGCCACGCTGCACCCAGGAGGAGTTCGAGCGGCTGCCGATCCCCGACTTGAGCCTCATCGAGGGCCATCGCCGGATGACCACGAAGCCGCTCATGACCCAATGGGGCTGTCCCTTCGACTGCGAGTTCTGCTCGGTGATCGCGATGTTCTCCCGCGCCGTCCGCCACCGGCGCACCGACCAGGTCCTCGCCGAGCTCGAGGGCCTCGGTGCCGAGCGGGTCTTCTTCTATGACGACAACTTCGTCGTCAACAAGGCCCGCACGACCGAGCTGCTGCGTTCGATGCAAGTCGCCGACCTCACGCCGACCTGGTCCGCGCAGGTCCGTGCCGATGCCGCCTTGTGCTCGCTCTCTCGCCGGAGGTCGACCATGAGTTCCTCACTCTCATGCGCCAGTCGGGCTGCCAGATGGTGATGATCGGCATCGAGGCGATCACCGACGAGGGGCTCGCGCAGATCGGCAAGCGCCAGCGCGTCGCTGCGGTCGAGCAGTCGTTCGGCGCCTTCCACAACCACGACATCGCGGTGTATGGCATGTTCGTCGCTGGGCTCGACACCGACACCGCCGTCAGCGCCACGGCGACCGCCGATTTCGCCCGCCGGCTCGGCATCGACCACTTATGCCGCTTTCTGCATAAGTGGTCCTATGTGCCCCTCCCGATTATGTCCAGCGAGGGGCAGCAGTCGGGCGTTCACCCTGACGGGACAGGACGGAGCGGTGGCGAGCCCAACATAATTCCGTCTCCCTGAGCGAGGCTCTCTTGACCGGGCCGGGCCCGGGAAAGGAGGCAGTGGTCATGAGAGATCGACGTCGGGAGCGCGTGACTGGTCCGTTGGCGGAGCACGCAGAGGGCTTCCGAGCAGCGCTCGTCGCGCAGGGCTACCTGCAGGGGTCAGCGACTTGCCAGCTCCAGCTGATGGCCGAGGTGGGCGACTGGCTCTCGGAGAGGGAGCTCGGACCGTCCGAGCTCTTGTCAAGCGCTCGGGTGGATGAGCTTCTCCAAGATCGTCGAGCCGAGGGAGCCAGGACCTTCTTGTCGCGGCGGGCGTTGGCGCCGCTGACCAGCTATCTGATGAGCCAAGGCGCGGTCCTCGCTACCTCGGCGCAGACCGGCTCGCCGACAGAGACGCTCGTCCAGGAGTACGGCCGCGTCCTCCTCGACGAGCGGGGACTGGCGAAGGGCACCATCGCCAATTACCTGCGCGTAGCCAGGTTGTTCTTGTCCGAGTGCTGCCATCTCGACGACGGGGAGGACCTTCAGCAGCTCACCGCTCGGCAGGTGAGCGGCTTTGTCGTCGAGCAGTGCCGACAGCGACACACCGGCTCGGCCCAAGCGCTCGTCACCGGACTGAGATCGCTGCTGCGGTTCCTGTTCGCCGCTCACTACATCTCGCACCAGCTGTCCGGCGCGGTGCTGGCCCCGAGCGGCTTCGCCGGTGGCTCGCTTCCCCACATCCTTGACGACGACATGATCGAGGCGCTGCTCGCAAGCTGTGAGCGCAGGAACGCCTGCGGACGGCGCGACTTCGCGATGCTGACGGTGCTCGCACGTCTCTGCCTTCGAGCCGGTGAGGTTGCCACGCTTCTCCTCGACGATCTCGACTGGCACCACGGCGAAATCGTGGTGCGAGGGAAAGGAGGACGGCGGGAGCGGATGCCACTCCCCGTCGACGTCGGAGAGGCTCTGGTCGCCTACCTGTCAGACGGCCGACCTTCTACAACGTGTCGCTCACTGTTCCTCCGCTCCTACGCCCCGATCACCGGGCTGACGTCGTCGGCTGTGTCGATGGTCGTGCACCGTGCCTGCCTTCGGGCTGGCGTCGCCCCGGCAGGGCCGCACCGTATGCGCCACCACGGGGCTTCGGCGATGCTGCGGAACGGGGCCACGCTCTCCGATGTCGGCCATGTGCTCCGGCATCTCCGCGTCGCCACGACGTCCGTTTACGCGAAGGTCGATCCCGTCGCGCTGGCAGCACTCGGCCAGCCTTGGCCAACAGGTGTGCGATGAGTGCGCTCCACCAGGCAGCCGAGGACTACCTCATGGTGCGCCGAGCGCTCGGTTCCAAGCTCGACCACTACGGCTATCTGCTTCGCGACTTCGTCGCCTTCCTCGAGGCTGCCGGTGCGACGACGGTCACCACCGAGCTCGCCGTCTCATGGGCCGGGCTGCCGGGCGAGGGAGCGCATCCGAGCTATCTCGCCAAGCGGCTCTGCGTGGTGCGCGGCTTCGCCCGCCACCTCCAGGCCTTCGACCAGAAGAGCGAGGTGCCCCCGGTCGGGCTGGTTCCCTCGCGAACCTGCCGGGCCGTCCCCTACCTGTACTCCGACGAAGAGATCGTCGCGTTGATGGAGGCTGCCCGTTCACTCACGCCAGCGCTGCGAGGCGCGACCTATGAGACGTTGATCGGGCTGTTGCGAGCGACCGGGATGCGCGTGGGCGAGGCGATTCGCCTCGACCGGAACGAGGTCTGCTTCGACGAGGGCGTGCTCGTCGTCTGGAAGTCCAAGTTCGCCAAGAGCCGTGAGTTGGCACTCCATGAGAGCA
>PLIM01000156.1 GCA_003139355.1 Acidimicrobiaceae bacterium
CGGGTTCGCCGGCCTGCGCCAGCGCGGCGGCCTGTCGGGTTACCCGAACCGCTCCGAGTCCGAGCACGACCTCGTCGAGAACAGTCACGCTTCGACAGCGCTGTCGTATGCCTACGGGCTCGCCAAGGCGCGCCAGCTTCACCGGGACCCGCGCCGCGTCGTTGCCGTCGTCGGCGACGGGGCGCTGACCGGCGGGGTCGCGTACGAAGCGCTCAACAACATAGGGGTTTCCGGCGCGAACATCGTCGTCGTCCTCAACGACAACGGCCGCTCCTACGCTCCGACGGTGTCCAGGATCTCTTCTGCGGGCCGCTCCCGGGAGGCGGGCCGTTCCACGGCGGCGGGCCGCTCTCCGGCGCGCGACTTCTTCGAGGCCCTCGGTCTCGACTATCTCGGGCCTGTGGACGGCCACGACCTCGAGGCCCTCGAACAGGCGCTGCATCGAGCGGCGGACCGCCCCGGACCGGTGGTGCTGCACGTCCACACCTCCAAGGGCCGCGGCTACGGTCCTGCAGAGCTTGACGAAGAGAAGTGCCTTCACGACGTCGGTCCCTTCGATCCCGAGACGGGCGTCGCGCTCGATGCGGCCGGCCGCGGACTGAGCTACACGGAGGCATTCGGCTCGGCACTGGTGCGCGAAGCGGCGGCACACCCCGAAATCGTCGCGATCACCGCCGCCATGCCGGGGCCGACGGGACTGATCGAGTTTCGTGACTGTTATCCGGAACGTTTCTTCGACGTCGGCATCGCGGAGCAGCACGCCGTGAACGCGGCCGCCGGCATGGCCATGGGCGGCCTGCGGCCCGTCGTGGCGATCTACTCCACGTTCCTCAACCGAGCCTGGGACCAGGTGTACTACGACGTCGGTCTTCACCGCCTCCCGGTGATCTTCTGCCTGGACCGTGCCGGCATCACCGGCGAGGACGGGCCCAGCCACCACGGCGTGCTCGATCTGATGCTGCTCACCAAGGTTCCCGGGATGACGGTCTTCGCGCCTTCGTCGTACGAGGAAGTGGGCAACATGCTGCACGAGGCCCTGACGATCACCTCTGGCCCAGTTGCCATCCGGTGGCCGAAGAGCGACGCCTGCTCGGCAACCCAGGTGGGCAGCGGCATCCGGGCACGCAAGGTCCGCGCCGGGTCTCAGGTCTGCCTCATCGGTGTCGGCAAGCTCGTCGCCGCCTGCGAGCGAGCCGCTCACATTCTCGCCGGCGAGGGCGTCGACGCCACGGTGTGGGACGCACGCGTCGTGTCGCCGCTGGATCCCGCCATGATCGAAGATGCGATGGCCCATGAGCTCGTGGTGTCCGCCGAGGACGGGATAGCCGAGGGCGGCGTAGGGTCACGGGTCAACGCGTCGCTCCGCCGTGCGGCGCCGGCCGGGATCGGCCCAGTGGTGGTCAACTGTGGCGTCCCGACCGCCTACCTCGCGCACGGCGAGGCGTCCGATATCCTGGCCCGTCTGGGCCTCGACGGTCCGGGGATCAGCCGGGCGGTGCTCGACCACCTCTGAGCCGATGACCCGGGCGGCTCGCGCTCGTCGTGCCCGCCCCGCCGCCGAGGCCCCTCGGAGAAACGAGGAACACCATGAACCAGGCCTCCTCCGCCGATGAAGGCTCGCGCGTCCACACCACCGATCGTGATCACGTGTTCTACCCGTGGTCGGCGCAGGCGCTCGTCGAGCCCATGGCCATCGCCGGTGCCGAGGGCTCCTACGTCTGGGACGACGACGGCAAGCGCTATCTCGACTTCTCGAGCCAGCTCGTCTTCACCAACGTCGGCCACCAGCACCCGAAGGTGGTCGCAGCCATCAAGGCACAGGCGGATCGGCTCTGCACGGTGGGTCCCCAGCATGCCAATGACATGCGCAGCGAGGCCGCCCGGCTGATCTGCGAGCTCGCCCCCGACGGCATGAACAAGGTCCTGTTCACCAACGCGGGTTCAGAGGCCGTCGAGCACGCGACCCGCATGGCCAGGCTCCACACCGGCCGAATCAAGCTGATGGCCACCTACCGCTCCTACCACGGGAGCACGACGACGGCCATCAACTTGACGGGCGAGCCGAGGCGCTGGCCCAGCGACTACGGGAGCGCGGGGGTCGTGCACTTCTTCGGCCCGTTTCTCTACCGCTCGCCGTTCCATTCCTCGAACGAGGAAGAGGAGTCGGAGAGGGCGCTCGAGCACCTGGAGCAGGCCGTGGCCTTCGAGGGGCCTTCGACGATCGCAGCGATCATCCTCGAGACGATCCCCGGTACCGCCGGCATCATGCCCCCACCTCCCGGCTATCTCGCCGGCGTGCGTGAGATCTGCGACCGCCACGGGATCGTCTTCATCGCCGACGAGGTGATGGCCGGGTTCGGCCGGACGGGCAAGTGGTTCGCTTTCGAGCACTACGACGTCGTTCCCGACCTCGTCACGTTCGCGAAGGGCGTGAGCTCCGGCTATGTGCCACTTGGCGGAGTCATCATCTCCGATCCGATCGCCGCGACATTCGCGGAGCGCGCCTACCCGGGCGGCCTCACCTACTCGGGCCATCCGCTCGCGTGCGCAGCCTCGGTCGCGACGATCAAGGCCATGAAGGAGGAGGGGATCGTCGAGAACGCGGCGTGGATCGGCGAGAACGTGCTCGGGCCGGGGCTCGGCGAGCTCGCGAACAGGCATGCGTCACTCGGCGAAGTGCGCGGCCTGGGTGTCTTCTGGGCGCTCGATCTCGTGAAGGACAAGACGACCCGCGAACCACTCGCGCCCTACGGTGGCACGAGTGGCGCGATGGAGGACCTTGTACGAGCTTGCAAGAAGGGCGGCCTTCTGCCGTTCACCAACTCCAACCGGCTGCACGCGGTGCCGCCTTGTACTGTGACCCAAGCCGAGGCCCGCGAGGGGATCGCGATCCTGGACGAGGCGCTCTCGGTGGCAGACGCCTACTGCGCAGGCTAGGCATCGGCCGCTCGGCGGGGCCGGGCGGGCATCGAGAGCTCGCCGTCGCAAGGCTCGCGGCTGGTCATTCAGGTGCTCCCGGTATTATTCGTCACGTCGGCCAGAAGTGGGGGGACCCCGGATCAACGAGGAGCGACCGCGATGCAGTCCTCTTTCGGAGCGTCCGCGTGCATCCGGTCACCTGGTGTGGTGAGCGGCCTTCTCAGCATGACAACGATCGCCCTGCTGTCGCTGTCTCTCGCCGCCTGCGCGGGCACTTCACCGACCACGGCGGCCGGCCGCGTGACGATCACTCTCTACAACGGCCAGCACTTACAGACGACCGAGGCGCTCGTCACCGCCTTCGAGAAGGCCAGCGGGATAGGCGTCGCGCTTCGCGACAACGACGAAGACGTACTTGACGCCGAGATCGTCACCGAAGGGTCGCGATCTCCCGCAGACGTGGTTCTCACGGAGAACTCCCCGGCGCTCGAGTACCTCCAGTCAAAGGGCCTCCTCGCGCCGGTCGATCCTTCGACGCTCGCGCAGACCCCGGGCAGGTACAGCTCGCCACAGGGCGACTGGGTCGGGGTCTCGGCGCGTGTCAGCGTCCTCATCTACAACCCGGGCCAGATCGACAAGAGGGCGCTTCCCACACACGTCCTACAGCTCGCCGATCCGCGCTACAAGGGCAAGCTCGCCCTCGCGCCCGGCGAGACAGACTTCCAGCCGGTCGTCACCTCCGTGCTGCGCACCTACGGCAAGGCCAGGGCGCTCGAGTGGCTGGACGGCATCAGGGTCAATGCGGGGAGCCATGTCTACCCCGACGACGAGACGGTCGCCGAGGTCGTGAACCGGGGCATCGTCGCGTTCGGGGTCGTCAACCAGTACTACTGGTACCGGATGCGCGCGGAGATCGGCGCGTCGAACATGCGCTCCGAGATCGCCTACTTCGCGCCGCGCGACCCTGGCTATGTTCTCGACGTCTCGGGTGCCGGAATCTTGAAGTCGTCCAGGCACCAGGCGGCCGCGCAGAAGTTCCTGGCCTTTCTCGTTTCCAAGCAGGGCCAGGAGATCATCGGCCACTCGATCAGCTTCGAGTACCCGATCGCGTCCGGCGTGCAGAGCCCGCCACCTGAGACGCCCTTCGACGAGCTCGAGCCGAACCCGATCGACGTCGGCGGGCTCGGCACCGGAGCCCGGGCGGTCGCTCTGTTGAGCGAGGCGCAGCTGCTGTGACGGCGGCGAGATCGCCTCGACACCTGCCGGCGATGTTCGTGTCGCAGCCATGACCATCTCGCCGCCACGCCTCGGTCCCCGGCCGTCCGGGCCGGTGCCCGGCGATGATGACGCGATCGTGGCCGCTCTGCGCCCGAGGCGGCCGAAGGTCCTGCTCGGTGTGAGTCTCTTCGTTGTCGCCGTGCTCGTGCTGCCGCTCGCCTTTCTCCTCACCGAGGCTGACGGTTCCGGTGCCACGAAGCTCTGGCACCTCGTCTGGCGCTCGCTCACAGCGAGCCTGTTGTGGAACACGGTCCGTCTCACCGTCGTGGTCACCGTGCTCTGCGCCGTGATCGGGACCCTTGCGGCCTACGGCGTCGAGCGGACGGACCTGCCCGCGCGACGCGTCTGGGCAGTGCTGGTCGTGGTCCCCTTCGCGATCCCGGACTTTGTCGTCAGCTTCGGCTGGTCGTCGCTGTCGACCTGGGTGCAGGGCTTCCGTGGCGCGGTGGTAGTCATGACCCTCGCCGTCTACCCCCTCGTCTATCTTCCTGTCTCGGCGAGCCTGCGAGGTGCGGACCCCGGTCAGGAGGAGATCGCGCTGAGCCTCGGAGCGAGCCGGCTCTCGACGTTCGTCCGCATCACGCTGGGTCAGGCCCGGCGGGCAATCCTCGGTGGGTGCCTGCTCGTCGCGCTCGTCATCCTCGCCGAGTACGGCGCGTTCGAGATCCTCGGCTACCAGACCTTCACGACGGAGATATTCACGGAGTTCACCATTGGCTTCGACACGTCCTCGGCATGCGCTCTCTCGCTCGTCCTTGTCGCGTTGAGCCTCGTCCTGCTTGTCGGCGACGGCGCCTGGCGCGGTGGTGGCAGGGTGAGCCGGGGCGGTCCCGGGGCCCAGCGGCAGCTGGTCCGCAGACGCCTCGGGCGAGGCAAGCTGCCCGTGACATTCGCGTATGCCCTGCTCGTGCTTGCTGGCCTCGGGGTGCCGGTCGGATCGTCGATCTACTGGATCTTCGAGGGCGGAGCGCACGCTCTGGTGGGCGCGTCGCTCGGCTCAGCGGCGTTGCATACCGTCGGCTACAGCCTCGCTGCAGCGTTGGTCGCGACCGCGATGGCGGTGCCGGTCGCGCTCTTGGTCGTCCGCCATCCCGGTCGTTTGCACCTTCTCCTCGAGAGGACGACGTTCCTCGTCCTCGCGATGCCCGGGCTCGTCGTCGCGCTCGCGATCTCCTATTTCTCCGAGCACGACCTGAACGGTTTCGGACACCAGTCGGCACCACTCCTCGTCCTGGCGTATTCGATCCTGTTCTTTCCGCTCGCGCTCGTCTGCGTGCGAGCGTCGGTCGCGCAGTCGCCTGTCGGGCTGGAGGAAGTGGCGGGCTCGCTCGGGGTGCGCCGGCTCGGGACACTTGTCCGGGTGACGTTCCCGCTCATCGCCCCCGGGCTTGGAGCGGCCTTCTGCCTCGTGTTCTTGTCGGCGGTCACCGAGCTCACCGCGACCCTGATCCTGATCCCGACCGGGGCAGAGACACTGGCGACGCAATTCTGGGCCTACCAGCAGAACCTCTCCTACGGCCAGGCCGCCCCGTTCGCGCTTGTCATCATCGCGATCGCGGCCGTGCCGAGCTACGTGCTCGAGCGCTTCTTCGACCGGCTTCCCCTTCGCCGGGCGGTCACCCGAGCACCCAAGGTCGTGACGTGACCGGTCTGGAACTCACCGGTGTCCACAAGTCCTACGGTGGCCAGGCGGTGCTGCGTGGTCTCGACCTCGCGGTCGTTGCGGGATCGTTCACGTCCATCCTCGGGCCGTCGGGGAGCGGCAAGACCACTCTGCTCCGGGTGATCGCGGGCTTTGAACGTGTCGATCGCGGTGTGGTGCGACTCGGTTCAGAGCTCGTCGACGACACCGAGCGCTTCGTGGCGCCCGATCGGCGCCGCATCGGCTACGTGCCCCAGGACGGGAGCCTCTTCCCGCATCTGTCGGTAGAGCAGAACGTCGGTTTCGGCCTCCCCCGTCGCGAGCGGCGCGGGGAGCCGGTGGCGCAGCTGCTGGAGATGGTCGGGCTTCAAGGGCTCGGAGGGCGCTATCCCCACGAGCTTTCCGGCGGCCAGCAGCAGCGCGTCGCCCTCGCCCGGGCGCTCGCCATCGAGCCATCGCTCGTGCTGCTGGACGAGCCGTTCGCCTCCCTCGACGCGAGCTTGCGGGCAGCCCTGCGCCAAGATGTGCGGCGCGTGCTCCGAGAGGCGGGGACGACCGCGCTGCTGGTCACCCACGACCAGGACGAGGCGCTCTCGCTCGCCGATCGCGTCGCGGTGATCTGCGACGGGCGGATCGGCCAGTACGACACACCGCAGGCTCTCTACGCTCGCCCTTTGAGCCCCGAGCTCGCCGCCGGTCTCGGCGAGACGAACTTTCTTCGCGGGATCACGCGTGGCGGCGGCGTCGAGACGCCCCTTGGGCTCCTGCGGTTCGAGGACGGGCCGGCACCGGGCGGTGCGACAATCGATGGAGCCGCGCTCTTGGTCCTGGTCCGTCCCGAACAGATCGTGCTCTCGAGCGAGCCCGGCGATGATCGCGCAACTGCTCGTGTTGTCGAGGCCGAGTTCTACGGCCACGACGCAGTCGTCAGGCTGCGCGTCGACTGGGACGACTCGAAGGTCCTCGTCGCCCGGACCTCGGACGTGGGGACCTTGCCGGAAGAGGGCACCCGGGTTGGTGTCTCGGTTCGCGGACGCGTCGTCGCCTGGACCGCGTGACGCGGCTGGGACCGGGCGAGCTGGCCCCGCCGAAGCTCGCATCGCCCTGGTGCCCGCGTGACTGTTCATGCCAAGGGCTCGATAGCATCGGCTGGCACGACAACCAGGAGGAATCATGGCGACACGCCCTGCGGTGACAAAGCAGCAGACTTCGGCCGACAACGGGCGTTCTCCAAGTGACTATGTCGTTCCCGTGCTCCACGTCCACCTGCCCGAGCCCGTCGTGAAGGTCGGCTTCTACGGTGGGCTGGCTGCGGCCGTGGCGGCGGGCGCGCTCGACTGGCCCCTTGTTGTGCTGGCCGGTGTCGGCGTGGCGATCGTCCGCCACCGGCGTGCTTGAGCACCTTCTTTTCCTGACTCCCCGGCCACCACGTTGCCCACCGGTTGCCGCAGGCGAAGCCTTCATCCAGAATTCGTCCACGTGTTGGCTGCAGGTCGCCTGAAATTCATGTCACTTCCTTACCATCAACCTCACCAGTCACGCAGTGTCGAGACAGGAGGGGCCCGGTGGAGGTTTTCCTGGAGCGGTTGCTCGTGGAGCTCCTGGCCGTCGCCGTCCAGCTCGCGCTTTGGCGCCTGCTGGAGTGGGTCGGGGACCGGTCGGGTGCTCGCGGCCGCCCCGTCGCGTTGCCGACGACCGCCTGACCAGGTTTCCCCCAGGGGAACCGGCCCGACGAACCCGGGCGGGTGAACCCCCTCAGGCTGCTGCGTGAGGGCGCAGCGGCACCAGGCGCGGCCCTGGGCGGCGCGCTCGACCGTCTGAGCCCGGGACGCCGGCGACGCCGGCTGTGGGTCGGCGAGGGCAAGGCCCACATCGAGGTGCGCGGAGTCCACGACCCTGCGCGCAAGGTCCTGGTGCGCGACGTGGAGCGAGCGCTGAACGCCGTCCCAGGGGTGCAGTGGGCGCAGGTCAATGCCGTCGCCGGCCGCGTCATCGTGGCGTTCGATCCCGAGGGTGCCTCGACCGAGGACCTGCTCGGCGCCATCGAGGGTGTGGAGGAGGCGCACGAGGTCCACAAGGAGCGTTTCTCCCACGAGCGCCCCGAGCACCCTGGCGACATCGAGCCGGTGCGACGGCAGGCGATCGCCATCGGGGCGGACGTCGTCGCGCTCAGCGGAGGTGTGTTCGGCCAGCTGCTGCGGGCGACGCCCATCCCCGCCGAGCTGGGCTCGCTCATGGCGCTGGCGGAGAACGAGCCCCGGGTCCGGCGCTTCCTCGAGCAGCACCTGGGGGCAGCTCTCACAGATCTCGGGCTCGGTGTCACGAGTGCCTTCGTACAGTCGCTGTCGCAGGGACCGCTCACCTTGGTGACCGACATCACACACCGCGCCAACCAGTTCGGCGAGCTGGTGGCGATGCGTCGGGCGTGGGAGCGGCGCGAGGCTGACCTCTGCGATGCGCCACGCGACGAGCCCCTCGACGCAGTCAGCTTGCCGCCGCGCGGAGCGCCGCTCGGTGCTGGCCCGGTGGAAGCTTACGCGGACGTCGCCGGGGCGGTCAGTGTGGCCGGGGCAGCGGCCGCTCTCGTCGTGACGCTCAGCCCCCGGCGTGCCGGTGGCATTGTGACAGCCGCCGTGCCGAAAGCGGCGCGTCACGGGCGCGATGCGTTCGCCGCTCGGTTCGGGCGCGAGCTCGCGGCACGCGATGTCGTCGTACTCGACAGCGGGGCGCTGCGCCGGCTCGACCGGGTCGATGTGGTCGTGCTCGATGCTGCCGTGCTCACCACGGGCCGGCTCGTGCTGGGCGGGGTGGAACTGGTGGACGGGTTCGACGCGGCCGTGGTCGGCGTCAAGGCGTTCGAGCTGTTCGACCCGGCGCAGCCTGGGCGCGCGGCGCGGCGTGGTGCGTGGAGGGTGACACCGTTGGAGTCGATCGATGCGGAGCTGCCAGCCGGGACTGCCGCGCGGGCGTGAACGCTGGGGCGGGGCCGCCCCGGCGTGCTCGGCGTGGCCCGGTCGGGTGTTCTGGTCGGTGTGATCCCCCTCGAGGTGGAGCTCGATCCCCTGGCCGAGCCCCTTGCCCGGTCGGTGCGTCGCGGTGGCCGCCAGCTCCTGGTAGCCGGGCTGCGCAGCGGGCTGCGCGAGCGGCTCGCCGCTGACGGCTTGGTCGCCGGAGGCACTCGCCTGGCGGCTTCGGTGCGCTCGCTGCAGGGAGCCGGTCACGGCGTGCTGCTCGTGTCGGGAGGTTCGGCGCATGCGGCACTTCGCGCGGCCGATGTCGGAGTCGGTGTCGACGGTCACGGCCACCACCCGCCGTGGGGCGCCGCGTTGCTGACGCGTCCCGGTCTGGCCGACGCACACCTGGTGGTGGAGTCCCTGCCGGTGGCGCGCGCCGTAAGCACGCGCAGCGTCGCCCTGTCGGCAATGGGATCCGCCGCGGGCGCGGCGTGGTCGCAGTTCGGCCCTGCTGCCAGCGCGTCGCGGCGAGCGGCCGTGCCAGTGAACGTGGCCGCGCTCGCGGCGCAGGCGGCGGGTATGGCGGCTGCTTCATCACTGGGCCGGCGTCCCGCGCCCGCGCCGGTCGCGGAGATCGCCTGGCACACCATGGCTCCGGACGCCGTGCTCCGGGCGCTCGGCTCGTCGCGCCGGGGGCTCTCGGCCGCCGAAGCGGCGCGTCGCCACGCGGAGCTGCCTGCAGAAGGGTCATCGCGCGTGTCGTTCACCCGCGCCGTGGCCACCGAACTGGCGAACCCGCTCACCCCGGTGCTGGCCGTTGGTGCCGGCCTCGCCGCGGCGGTCGGGTCGATCACCGACGCCGGGCTCGTCGCCGGTGTCACGGCTGCAAATGCCTTGATAGGCGGGGTGCAGCGAGTCCGCGCCGATGCGTCCATCTCCAAGTTGCTGCACGCGATGACGACAAGCGTCGACGTGCGTAAAGGTGGCCGTGTCAAGGCCATGGAGGGGGGCGGGCTCGTGCGCGGCGACGTGCTCGAACTGAAGGCGGGCGACATGGTCCCCGCCGACTGTCGCATCCTCGAGGCGGTCGGGTGCGAGGTGGACGAGTCCGCGCTCACCGGTGAGTCGTTCCCGGTGGCCAAGCACGCCGTGCCTGTCGCCGGAGTGACGCTTGCCGATCGGACCTGCATGGTCTACGAGGGTTCGGTGGTGGCAACGGGCACGATTCTCGCTGTCGTGGTCGGCGTCCGGGACCAGACCGAGGTCGGCCGGAGCCTCGCCGATGCGGCCGAGCCTGCCCCGAGCGGAGTCGAGGCCAGGCTCTCCGCGCTGACGAGGTTGACCGTGCCCGCCACCGTCGTGAGCGGGGCAGCAGTCACGGGCCTGAGCATGCTGCGGGGCCGCTCGCCACGTGCCGCGGTGAATTCCGGCGTCAGCTTGATGGTCGCGGCGGTGCCCGAGGGGTTGCCCGTGCTGGCAACCGTTGCTCAGCTTGCTGCCGCGCACCGGCTCGCCGAACGCGGCGCGCTGGTGCGCAACCCGCGAACTATCGAGGCACTCGGGCGGGTCGACGTGCTGTGCTTCGACAAGACCGGCACGCTCACGGTCGGGCGTATCGCGTTGCAGCGAGTTTCCGATGGTGCCACCGATGAGCCGGTGGGCGATCTGGCACCCCGGTCCGTGGCGGTGCTGGCGGCGGCACTCCGGGCCAGCCCCGTCGCCGAGGACGGCGACGACCTGCCGCATGCCACCGACCGGGCCGTGCTCGAGGGCGGGGAGGTGGCCGGAGTTGAGGCGAGCAACGGGCTCGGCGGTTGGAAGCTTCTCGGCGAGTTGGCCTTCGAGCCGGCGCGTGGGTACCACGCAGTCGTCGGCGACAGCCCGCGTGGTCCGCGGGTGTCGGTCAAGGGTGCGCCTGAAGTCGTGCTGCCGCGCTGTGCCACCTGGAGGGCGCCCGAGGGCGTGACAGTCATCGACCGCCGTGCCCGACGACGGCTCGACGCCGTGGTGGAGCTCCTGGCGAGGCGGGGGTTGCGGGTGCTCGCCGTGGCCGAGCGGCCCGCGTCGTCGAGCGCCGATCTGGCCGATGAGCGCGTGAGCGACATGGAACTGCTCGGGTTCCTCGGCTTGGCCGACGGGGTGCGCCCGACGGCGGCTGCGGCCGTGGCCGACCTGCGCGCCGCCGGCGTGTCGGTCGTGATGATCACCGGGGACCACCCGTCGACGGCCGCCGCGATCGCCAAGGAACTGCAGATCTTGAACGGCGCGCGTGTGCTGACCGGGACGGACCTCGATGCCTGGGACGATGACGAGCTCGACGCCACCCTGGGCGAGGCGACCGTGTTCGCCCGGGTTACCCCGGCGCACAAGATGCGCATCATTCGCGCCTACCAGCGCAACGGCCGCACCGTCGCGATGACGGGGGACGGTGCCAACGACGCCCCTGCCATCCGTCTCGCTCACACCGGGATCGCCCTCGGCGGCCGCGGCTCGCCCGCGGCACGCGAGGCGGCGGACCTGGTCGTACTCGACGACCGCATAGAGACGATCATCGACGCCATCGTGGAAGGGCGCGCCATGTGGGCCTCGGTGCGCGACGCGCTGGCCATCCTCATCGGGGGCAACCTGGGAGAGGTCGGGTTCATCCTCGCCTCCACCGCAATTGCCGGGGCGTCGCCGCTCGGGGCACGCCAGATGCTGCTGGTCAACCTTCTCACCGACATGCTGCCGGCGATGACCATCGCCTTGCGCTCTCCCGCGCGACGCACACCAGAGGAGTTGCTGCACGAGGGACCCGAGGCATCGCTCGGTGGCGCTCTCGCGCGCCAGATCGGCTTGCGCGCCGCGACCACGACTGCCGGGGCCACGAGCGCCTGGCTGGTTGCCCGGTCGACGGGGACCTCGCGGCGCGCCAGCACGGTCGCGCTCGCCGCGCTGGTGGGCACCCAGCTTGGGCAGACGGCGGTCATCGGCGGCGCGAGCCCCATCGTGCTGGCGTCGACGCTCGTGTCCGCCGGCGTGCTCGTCGGCATCGTCCAGACGCCCGGAGTGAGCCACTTCTTCGGGTGCACCCCGATGGGGCCGCTTGGGTGGGGCATCGCCGTTGGCAGCGCGGCAACCGCAACCGGGGCTTCGGTGGTGGCGCCGTGGGCGCTCAAACGCATGCCTGAGCTGCCGTCCCTACTCAGCGGCTCGGCGCGGCCCGCCGTTTGAAATGGCCTCGAGTCGAACGCGCTCTCTCCGACGCCGCGCGTCCTTGTGCTACCCCGGTAAGCGGCGGGCGAGGTGGCGCCCGCTCTCGATGCTGAGTTGTGTGCAAGTCTGCTCGCGGTGGTGACAGAGGGTTTGACCGGAACCCGTTTGATGATCCACTTGATCAGTTCAAGGGGCCCCGGTCAGGAGGAGGGCACCCGGGTCGCTGTGTTGGTGCGCGGGCGCGTCGTCGCTTGGACCGACAGTAGGAACTGGCTGTGACATTGACACCGACGACTTGCCGCGTACGTAGCGCCGAATTGTTGCCGAGGATTGGTGCTGGCTGGTTACGGGTAGCCTGCCCCGGCGCTTGCACCCTCGCTGCGAACCGCTGCCGGGCCGCGGCGAGACGTTCTGTCACCTCGTGCCTTGCGCTCCACTCGCTCGTAGGTCTTTGACGACGGGCCATCGAGCGCCTGTCGCACGA
>PLIM01000021.1 GCA_003139355.1 Acidimicrobiaceae bacterium
TCGGACCCGCGCACCTAGTGGAGGACTGTGCTCAAATCGTTTGGACGAGTTCTCGATGACCGGCACCGCCGACGCACTGAATCGGCCCGAGTTCCATAGAGGTTCACGGGGACCCGGTCAATGGCGACGGGCGTTCCACCTGACGGCCAAGGACCGACACCTCCTGCCGGGGCATGACCATCTCGATGGCCACGTCGGCTCGATCGTCCCGCCGCAGCCGGAGGAACTGGAGCATCCGTAGGAACTCCAGGTAGAAGAACGAGAGGGCCACGGCCAATCCTTCTCCCGCAGCCTGCCCCGGTGAAAGTCCAGGTAGAGGGGACGGATGGAGTTCTCGGCACCCGCAGGTCTCGCTTGCGACGACATCGTAGGTGACACCGGGGAAATCGACGAGTGCCGGGAGCGTGTAGCGCTCGCCGTGTGCAAGCTCGAGTTCGCTTGCCTGAACAAAGATCGGCGTGCCCGCGAAGCGCGGATTGTTGCCGATCTCGGGACCGGCAGGCCCCTACTTCTTCTTGCCGCCCGACAGCATCTCCTGGTACTCGTCCACCACTTCCTGGCCGCCGTATTGGACGAGCCAGTCGCACACCTGGTCTCCGAACTCCTTGTCAAGATGAGAGACGAGCTTGCCGACGCTCTCGAATCCGTGTCGCTCGGCGAGCCGCAGGTAGTCCGCGAAGACTCGGAACGCCCATCGCTCCCGGTCCTCGGCGAGCGCCACGAGTTCCGTCTCGTTGACGTCTCGCGTTGGCGCTCCGTGAATCAGCTGGTTTCTCCAGAGATAGCCCTGCACGGTCTCGAACGGATTGAAGAAGCCCTCTTCCAGAGCCGCGTGGACCGCAACGCTCCGAACCGTCACTGCTCCAGCCTTCCGCCCGGAATCCTCGGGCACGAGCAGCGACTCCATCGCGCTGTAGACCGCCGGTAACTCCCTGTGAACGGGGTGTTCCCTGCTGCGAACAGGGGTATTACGTCCGTCCAGCCCAAGCGGAGGCTCAACAGATTGGCCATGAGCACGTCGGCCGCCGTGAGCTTGCCCTGGTGGACATCAGCCTGGTCTTAGGTCCTGAATGCGTAGTGAAGCTTGGGGTTGGTGAACGTCTTGAGCTGTTTGCGAGCGTTGCGCTTCAGCTCGGCGATCCTGCGTGGCGTTCCTCTCGGCACTCCACCATGATGCCCTGCAGCGCTGGTGGCTCCCTTGCGCGAAAACGAAGGATCGTGACCCACGGAGCGGAGGAGTTCCTCTGGATCATTCTCCAAGGACAAAACCCCTGCGCGATTGCCAGGACGCGGGTCGACTTCTCAGAGCGGTTACTGACACACCCCTCCGGAAGAATCGCCCCCATGAGCGAACTCATCGGCTGCTGCAGGGTCTCCACGAGCGACCAGGTGACACAGGGCAGCGCGACGCTCTCGAGACGGCGGGTTGCACCGGATCTTCGAGGACTAAGTCACAGGTGCAAAGGCCTCGCGGACAAGCCTCGACGCCATGCTCGAACACCTCCGGCCGGGAGATGTCGTGGTGTGTACTCCCTTTCGCGGCTTTCGAGAAACCTGCGCGATCTGCTTGCTTTGTCGGAGCGCTTGCAAACCATGGGTGTAGGACTAAAGAGCCTGACCGAATCCATTGATACGACTACGCCCGGCGGACGGATAGTCTTCGCCGTCCTCGGCGCGGCCGCGCAGCTCCAGCGAGAGCAGCTTCGTGAGGCGTCGCTGGAGGGATTGGCTGCCGCGAGGGCAAGGGGCCGGGTCGGCGGATGGCCCCGGACACTCTCGTTGGAGCAGGTCAAGCTCGCTCGCCAGAACTGGCGTGGTTCTCGTCGAAGGAATCGTGTTCCTTCGCCACCCGCCGCTGGTTCTCCGCGCTCTGGTGAGCGTGGACGCCCACCTCGCACTCCTCTGGTGCCGCCCTCGTCGGAGCAACCGGTAGCCGGCACACCAGCTCGCGTGGGACGGACCGCGCGCGTGATGGTGTTCCTCAGTCTTGCGTGGTCGCCATGGGTTACCGTCCGGTCCGAGATCTCGATGCATGGCAAGGGAGAAAGTCGATGGCTGGCAAGGTGAGAGGCGCCGGGCGGCCGCAGAAGAAGGTAACCCGGTACGACTATCCGTAGGTGACGGAGCCCCGCACGCCCGAGACGGGTCACACGCCGCTCCTCGGTGATGAGCATGTCGTCACCCTCCCGTTGGATGGTCGCGCCTGGTCCAAGTCGCTGGATCTTCAACGCGTTCCGGAGAATGAGGATCACCTTGTCGTTGTCGATATGGATCCCGCAGTGGATCCGGTCCTGCTGTGGTGCGGTAAACGTAACCGTCGAGACGTACCGGTCCTACCGTTGCAGCGCAACGAGGTTGTCGCCGAGTCACGCATCGCTCGGATCGTCGACCGAGCGCGGCAGGCTGCTTCGCAGACGAAAGCATTCACGCAGGAGTCGCTGTTCGCGGAACTGGAGAAGGAACTGCGGGAAGGCGACGAAGAGAAGCGGGTCGAGTTCTACACCCACGACGAGGGGTGGAAGAACAAGCTGATCTGTGGAGACTCACTCACTGCGATGGAGTCGCTTCTGGAGTACGAGGGTCTTCGGGGACGGGTGCAGATGATTTACGTCGATCCTCCGTACGGCATCAAGTACGACGCCAACTTTCAGCAACGCATCGACACCGCCGAGAACGATCAGAAGGATCGTGCAGACGACGTCGTGAGCATCAAGGCCTTCCGGGATACATGGACACTGGGAATCCACTCGTATCTCTCGTATCTCCAGGAGCGGTTGTACCTGGCGCGAGAAGTCCTCGGTGAGTCAGGCAGCATCTTCGTTCAGATCAATGTCGAGAATGAGCACCTCGTGCGCTCCTTGATGGACGAAGGGCCGGGTTACGTGGCACGTCCGTTCGCGTCCGCCTGGCGCTCCAGTTGCGCATTGATTTCGCCGCCGACGAGTACCGCCAAGCCGGTTAGATACAGCCAGAAGATAAGGATGGCGACGCCGGCGAAGGTGCCATACGTCTTGCCGTAGGAACCGAACTTGGTCACGTAGTACGAGAAGCCGAGAGAGGCCGCGATAAAAATGAGGGTTGCCAGCACTCCACCGACGCTCACCCATTGCAACCTCGGCGTCTCTCTGTTCGGACCAGCGTAATAGAAGATGGAGAAAAGCACGGAGATTGCTATGAGAGTCATCGCCCATCGTATGATCGTCCACACCACAAGGAAAGCGGTCCCATGGAGAGGCACATGTCCCTCGATCCCAGTTCCTATCGGCGCGCCCAGTACGATCAGCGCAGCCCCGGCGCCGCCCAGCACAAGGGTCGTCGCCATGAGTGGCAGAGACCGGATCCGCCTGGCGAGGAATTTCCGATCGACCGGAACTTCATAGGCAATGTCAAGCGCCTGCTGAAGAACGGACATGCCAGCTGAGGCACTCCAGATCGCGGCCACAAGTCCGATGACAATCGCCACGACCGAGCCTGATTCCCGCGTCCTCGCCGCCTTTACGGCGCTGGTGAAGACTCCCGAAACGCCCGAAGGCAGTCCTTTCTCGATGGCGTGCGTCAGGCTCGTCACGCCATGAGGGTCAATCTGCACGAGCGCGAGGAATCCGAGAATGGCGATGACTGCCGGGAACATGGACAAGAACCAGTGGTAGGCGAGACTTCCGGCTGACATCGTCACCCGGTGCCGAACGACGTTCTTGGAGGCTCGCGTAGCCGCCGCGCGCCAACCAACGTCTTCCACGCCCTCGGGAACGCTAGCGGGCACGGGAGTCACCATATGACCGATCCGCCTAGCCGGTCCGACGTGGCTCCTCAGTTCTCGATGCATGCTCGGTGTTGTCTCGCTCGCCTCCGGCGCGGCGATCGTCCAGCTCGTCCATCAGATCCGGCGAGCCATGCATAATCAAGGTGGCATTCGCTTGGATGACCGAGTCGGCTGCTGGCGCCCGATGGTAGGAGTGATCAGCGGTGGTGACTCCGAGCACTTCGACCCCTTCCTGGTGTAGCTCCGACTGTGAACGGCTTTCCAATTATTCATCCGGGCGCACGTGCACATCAAAGACGGCATAGTGGTCGGCGAGCTCGACCAGAGTTTCGGCGTCCCTCCTGGACAACCGACTGAAGCGATGTCAGAGCCGCCAGACGAACTGGGTCAGGCGACGATCCAGCGACTTGCTGACCGAGGCGAGCAGGAACGAACATAATGCCGCCTCAGGCATCGTTTGTACTGTTTGAACGGTCCGGCGGCCGTGCTCGTCGACCCTGGCGGACCTCGGCATGCTTTCTGCTCCCCACGGGGAGCCGCCCGGGGATCGGCACCTATGCACGCAATGCCATGACGTGTCGTCGTGGGTCGCGGTTGGGTAGGGAGCTGGCGAGGTGGCGAACCGTAGGCGAAAACGGGCTCAGGTCCCTACCCAACCGCGACCTCACCGGACTCCTCACTGGTCTCGAAGACCAGGCGGTCGGCATGATCTCACAGCTCAGGTGGGTACTTCCTC
>PLIM01000166.1 GCA_003139355.1 Acidimicrobiaceae bacterium
CAGGGGCGCCACCAAGTGGCCTCAGGCCGGAGCCGGGCGCTTCACCGTGTTCGGCCGAATCCAACAGCAAGGAGACACGATCGAGTAGAAACTAAACACACGCCGGACAAGGGAATTCCGTGACGGCAACGCCAGGGAATTCCGTGACGGTCGACACCTGAGCGACCTGCGGCCACCTGAGCGGGCAACCGTGGACGTGGCGAGGCGGGCGGTAGGGATCTCCGACAAGGTTTGGGCCCGAGAATTTCGCGTCCACAATTTCGTGGCCGAGATTCGAGCAGGGACCCGCAAACACCATCGGACGCCAGCATGAAGCCCCGACGATCTCGGGCGGCCAGCGTCACACGTGCCACAGTCCGACGGGTTCGTCGTGCGAAGCAGGCGCAGGTGAGCAGGGTTCGCCAGGTCTCACGCGTACCGCGCGTGAAGTGAGGGTGACCGTCGCCCGGCCGTGCTGGCCGCCGCTGTGCCAGCTCGCCTGGCTCGAGAAGCGCGAAAGCGCAGGTCATCGCCACAATCGGGCGCGACGACGTAACGGAGGCATCGACCATGACTTCGACTGGTGGGCCTTTTTTCCCAGTCGGACTCGTGCAACCGAACCAAGCGAATCAAATCGAACCGAATCGAGGAGTTTGATGGCCCAGTCGTGCACAGTGTGCAATTCGCCCCATAAGGCCGAAATCGAGGCCCAACTTGGCTTCGGCGCCACTTTGGCGACCGTTTCCGCCCTGTTTGGGGTCACCAAAAGCGCAGCTGGCCGTCACAAGCGCGACCACATGGCCCGCGTCGAGGTCAAGCCCAACGGCGAACACCTCCAAGCGGCCGACGCCATGATCGAGCAGGCACGAGCCAGCCGGACCTTTGACTCATATGACGAGGCCGAGGCCGTCTATCTCCGCACGATTGCGGTCGCCCTCGATGCCAAGCCGGAAAATCCGAGCATCCTTGCGGAGTTCCGCCGCACACTTGCCAGCTTCAGGCCCGTGAAGCCGCAGGAGTCCGCGCCGGATGCGCAGTTGGAGCTCGCGCAGCTCATCGCCGCCTGTTCTGCGCCTCCGCCCGACGCGTGGCAACGCGCCTATAACGCGGCCATCGCTGCCGGCGTGGACCCGTGGGACGCGAACAACGTCGCCTCCGCGGCCACTGACCCGTCCTACGACCCCGCGCACCCGCCGATCAAATACAAGCGGATGGTTGCCGGCGTCGAGATGGACGATTGAGACCCCGAAACCGTTGAAAGGCGGGAAACATGCCACTACGCACCAAGATCACCGAACCCGCGGGCAACGTGAAAGCCGTGTTCGCCCGCTGGACGTTGGGCACGAGCACGAAAGGCGGCCTAAGTGTTGCCTTGCGTGCCGGCGACGCGTGGGATAGCACGGATGAAATTTGCGTCGAACGCCCGGACCTATACAGCCCGGTCCCGCTCTATGTCCGCCGTACCACGCCTGTAGAGACCGAAGTCGAATGACAACTCTCGCCCTGGCATCAGCCGAGGCAGGAAACCACCGCCCGGACCGCGCCCGTCGCGCGGAACGTCCGTCGGCACGAAGCCGGCAGCGTGCCCGAAGGTACGCGCCCCATCGGAGGAGATCCGAAAATGACCAGAACCAAACCCCAACTTGAGGACGAGATCCGGCGCCTCAATACCGGCGAACACCTCGGGCCCGTCGAGGCGCGTCGCCTCCAGACGGCCGTTGACGAACTGAGCGCCCTCACCGGCGCCCGAGTGACCGTAACGGGCCAGTGCATCAGTTTGGACGTCACGCGCAACCAGCCGGCCCAACGCCGGCCCGTTCGGAGCACCAAACCGTGGCCAGTCACGATGACCTATTGCAAGGGCTGTCGCACGACCGGAATCCCCGGCCAGCGCTGCAGGTGCGCATTGACGCCGAAGGCCCCAGCTCGCCACTACACATGGCCCGAGCTGCGCGAGCGTGCACACCGGATGCTTGATCGTGAGGCGCTGGAAAACCCCGAAAGACTGATGGCTCTTTCGCGCGGTCAAGTCCGGGACCTTGCCCTCCGCAAGATCGAGAAGCGTTCCAATACCCTCACGCCTGCTCAACAGGACCAGGTCGACTCGCTTGTTCGAACGGAATCAGCGGCCACGGATGGCAAGCTGGTTGCCCGACGGATCGCGGCAACAGACCCGGACGCGTATGCGAGTGGATCCGCAAAGGGTTTGAGCCAGAAGAAGCCTGCGTTTACGCCCGAAGAGGCCCGCGCCATTAACATCTTCCGCGAAGTGCAGGTCGCCGAAATGCGAGCCGCGTCAGAGACGGGGAGCTTTGGGTTCGGGCTCCAGTGGTTTGTGGACCCGACGATAATCTACACAACGCAGGACACTGCCGAAATCGGGGCTGCAGCCCGGATCGTGACAATCACGACCAACGCGTGGCACGGAATCAGCACCCCCGGAGTCACGAGTGGATTCACTGCGGAGAACACCGTCGTCGCCGACGGATCGCCGACGTTCGCTGCTGAGACCGTGCCGGTGTATGCGGACAAGTTCTATGTGCCAGCGTCGCTGGAGCTCACTCAAGACTACGTCGGCTGGCTGGGAGAGGTCACCAACCTCATGATTCATCAATGGGCGGCGGACGTCAGCCAATATTGCACGGTCGGCACCGGCGTCGGGCAACCCACGGGCATCGTCTACAGAATGGCCGGAATCACGCAGTCTCCGAGCCATTGTGTGGCCACGACAGCAGGCCAACTCGGAGCCGTCGATCTACGTGCGGCATGGAGTGCTCTTCCCGAGCGCTACCACGCCGGGGCCAGCTGGTATTGCTCGCCGTCGATGGTCTCGCGGATCAGTTCACAAGCCGCGGCCACCGTCACGAATGGGCTCGGTTCGTCCGAGTGGACATTCGACCCTGGCACCGGGATACCGCGCCTATTCGGGCGACCCGTCCTCCAGAGTTCATTTTGTGACTCGTTCACCGGGACCACGGGCACTTGCAACTATGCGGTCGTGGGAGATTTTTCACGGTTCATAATCGCGCACAGATCCGGTCTCGATGTAGAAATGGTCTCCGGGAGTCCGGCGTTCCCGGCCTCGAACCGGCCTACAGGTTCGATCGGGATTTTCGGCATGAGTCGTTTCGGGTCAGACGTGGTCGATGTAAATGCGTTCCGCGTAATTGCCGCGAGCTAGACCTAAGCCTCGCACCCGCTGGGCACATCGGGTGCGATCCCTGGCCTGGCCGCCGTCACTTGATCGTCCGGCGGCTGGGTCGGGGCCGAGCGGGCCGGGGTCGGCATGCCCCTGGCTCGCTCACTTTCGTTTCTGCCACGCGCAACGGCCCGCCACCCGAAGGCAGCGGGCCGCTTCGCGTCGGCGGGGTAAAGGCTACAGGCCAGGATACTCCTGCTCGAGCCTTTGCGCCACGAGTTCTAGTAGCGCCATCGCTTCGGCGAGAAGTTCGCGGGCCGTCTTGCCCGTGTCGGCTCGTGTCGTCTCCTCGGTGGCAACGTCGTCGACGGCCATCATGAGCCCGCCCCGGCGTGCTCGCTGACATAGGCCCGGTACGTGGCGACCGTCGCCTCGATGTCATCAGCCGTGGCCCGTAGCGACGCCGCATAGGCGAGTAGTTCGCCTTGGGCGTCTAGGAACTGCGGACTGAAACCCGCGTCATCTTCCATTATCGAACCTCCTGTCGTGTGGTGGAGATAGAAGGCCCCCGACCCGCCACACGAACGGATCGGGGGCCTTTGTCCGCCCAGGCTCGCGAGGGCAACCAGGCGGACGATTACGGCGCTCTCATGGGCAGGGCGCCGCGGCTCTTTGGCTTGCGGTCGCGCCATTCTCCGATCTGTGCCACTGCGAGCAGCGCCATCAGTGGCAGGGCGACAGCGATCGCCGCGCCTATCGGCGCCACATCGCACAGCGCTACGAACATGATGCTCACCAGCACGCCGGCGCCAATCTCTCCGGCGAGTTTCACGGCTGGAACCCGGCCAAGGCGAAATCGTCTCGGCTCGCCGCGTCAACGGCCGGCAGGCCAGCGAGCCAAGCATTGACGTCGACCTCGCGATACCGGGTGGTGCCAGCGGTCAGGACCGCGGCGGGCCCGTCGGTCATCCGCTGCCACGCCGCCGGATGGACGCCGCAATGCCTTGCGAGGTCGCCGCTCGAGTACAACGGCTCGAGGGCCATCACAGCGCCGCCTCGTAGCGCTTGGTCTCCGGGTCCCACTCGCCGCACTGGCACGTCTTCAGGTTGCAAGTGTCATCGTGACGCCTGCCGTAGTTCTGGCGGAGCCTGACGAGGACCCACGACGCCTCGGTCACCCTGCGCGGTCCTTTACGGCGATCGAGCTGGGCCACCAGGGCCATCGCGTCGGCGAGCTCGGCCGTGACCGCTGCCAAGGCCCGCTCGAGCTCGAGCGCCTCCGCGCGCCATAGGTCCCTATCGGTCAGGATCCGCTGCCACTCGCTACTCGAGCGCCGCGCCGCGCCGTTGTGGATGGCCCGGCCGACGCTCATAGCGCCCTCGGTGAGTCAGTGTCGCCGGCGACCCAGGCGGACGGGTGGCGCAGGGGATCGGGCTCCTCCGAGCGCTCAGACAACAGCACTCGGAGGTCGAGCCGATCGGCATGAGTCTCGAAGGGTCCGCGCACGAGGCGGGCGTCATTCGTAGGCTGCATTCTTGGTGCCTCCTGGTTCTGTCAGGTGGTGCCAGGGACCGGGCGGTTACAGCCGCTCGGTCCCACTTCGTACTGCCGGAGTAGTCCTACTACCCCCGATGACGCGCGTCAAGAGTAAGATCGCGAGGATGGACCAGCCGATGACGTCGGGCGACGTGGCGAAGCTGCTCGGCACGTCTCGCCAAGGCGTTCACTACCTGGTCAAGAACGACCCGACGTTTCCCGCTCCAGCCGTCGATCTGCCAACCGGGCGTCTTTGGGAGCGCGAGGTCATCGTGAAGTGGGCGAAAGAGGTCGGCCGTCTCAAGTAGCCCGCACCGTTGGGGTGTGTCCGCTGGGTCGTCCATCTTGACAAGGGGCTGGCCCAGTGGTCCAATAAAGGTGCTCGGGGCACTAGCCCTGGGAAGTGAGCCCGGCTATCTCATCCGATCCGGTGAGCGGCCGGGTTTTGCGCGTGTCTAGGCTTTCACAACGCTGACGATGTGGGGCGCGACCTGCTGGCCCCAGCGCTTGCCTGCGCCGAAGCACCAGCCGAAGGCGTCTGCTAATCCCAGCAGGGGCTCATCCTTCGATCCTCGGTGCGAATAATGCATGTCAACACGCAGCTTGGCGAGAGTGCGTGCGAGCGTCTGCCGGTCGCGCTGGTCTCGCTCGCCCCGAGAGTCGAGGACAAGTGTCACCACATGCCGCCTCGCGAGTTCGGGGAGAAGAGCTCTGAGGCACGCCTGCCTCGCCCGTTCTTCATCGGTCCCACACTCGCCGTAGGCGACGACAACGATTAGATCGGTCGGTAGCGAACAGGAGAGGTCGATGATCTGTTTGCGGATCCGATCGCCTTCCCGGCTGAAATGCGCTCGCCGCCGACCTTTTGGCAAACCTTCGCGTATCGCCTTACTGCACTGACCTAGGTCCTTCGTGAGCACGAGGGCTGCTGTGAGGTAGTAGGTGTCACCGCGGCGACTCTCATCGACAAAGGCATGTCGGCTTGGCCGAGATTCTCGTGTCATTTAAGAGGACACGGTACTTGCTCAAGGAAAGAGTTACCGAAAGCAACTCTCACCCCCAAGTCGCCGACGTTGGTCGCGTCACGACCGCACCTAGACCATTACCCGCCTGTTTCAGGGGCTTAGAAACGATTTCTCACCAGGGGGTTTCGCGGCGGCCTACGACTTCTTGGTAGCGTCAGAAGTGGACCCCTGGGCGAGGGAGCTGGCGTAGCAACCGCTTTCCCCTCAGAAAGGTGATGCAACCGGGGCGATGGCGTCCGGTGTTTCAGTCGAAGGAGATGGCATAGGAATGGGTGACCTGGCTAACAAGCGCACGTTCACAAGCGACGAGGCGCGCGCCGTCGCGACCACGCTCGGGATCGACTTCGGCGCCCTCCGGTGCGATCTCGAGCAGTTCCGGATGGGGCTGGATGTGGAGCTCGAGCACGGCCCTCGCGACCCGGAGACTGACGTCAGCGGAAACGATCCGCTCGTCACCGGCAAGATCGCGTTAGCGCACCTGACGGAATTCCCGGACTACTACACTCGCCTGGCCGTCCTGGAGCGCGAAGCAGCGGAGCACGCGAGCGATAAGAAGTAGCGCTCGGGGTCGCTGTGACCCGCGTTTGCCTGTTGCCTGGCGCTCCAAAGCGCAGGGGAGCTCGAACAGTGCGGTCGCCCCAGCCGGTAAGACAGTCGTACACCGGAGCCTGTCAACCCATTTGGGACAACTCGGGTCGCGTAATTAC
>PLIM01000193.1:0-5738 GCA_003139355.1 Acidimicrobiaceae bacterium
TCATGGCGGCGGAGTTCGCGACACCCGAGAAGGTGGCGTTCTTCCTGGCGCACACCTCAGGGTTGATCTGTGTGCCGCTCACTCCCGATCGCCTCGACGAGCTCGAGCTGCCCCTCATGGTCTCCCACAACACCGAGTCCCAGCGCACTGCCTTCACGGTGACGGTCGACTACCGCCACGGCACGACGACGGGCATCTCTGCGAGTGATCGGGCGGCGACGATCAGGTCGCTCATCAGCCCCGACACCAAGCCGGCCGACCTCGCCCGGCCAGGACACGTCCTCCCGTTGCGATATAGGCCGGGCGGGGTCCTAAAGCGCGCTGGCCACACCGAAGCGACGGTCGATCTTGCCCGCTTCGCAGGTTGCTACCCGGCTGGACTGCTGTGCGAGATCGTGACCGAGGACAAGCAACGAATGGCGCGCCAGCCCGAGTTGGAGCGGTTCGCATCCGATCATGGCCTTCTCGTGATCTCGATCGCGGACCTCGTCCGTTACCGACACCACCGGGAGAAGCTCGTGGAGCAGGTCGCAACCGCACGCATCCCGACCGAATACGGCGAGTTCACCGCCTACGGCTTCAGATCGCTGCTCGACGGCGAAGAGCACCTCGCCTTCGTGGCAGGCGAGGTGTCCAGCAAGGACAGCGTGCTCGTCCGGGTGCACAGCGAGTGCTTGACGGGCGACGTCTTCGGCTCGCTTCGCTGCGACTGCGGGCCACAGCTGGAAGCCGCGATCCGCAGGATCGGCGAGGAGGGTGTCGGGGTGATCGTCTATCTCCGCGGCCACGAAGGGCGGGGCATCGGCCTCACCCACAAGCTGCGCGCCTATCACCTCCAGGACAAGGGCAGGGACACCGTCGACGCGAATGTCGAGCTCGGGCTCCCCGTCGACAGCCGGGAGTACGGCATAGGTGCCCAGATCCTCGTGGAGCTTGGCGTGACGAAGATGCGCCTCATGACGAACAACCCGGCGAAGTACGGGGGGCTCGAGGGTTACGGGCTCGACATCGTCGGCCGGGTGCCGTTGGAGCCGGCGCCGAACCCGGAGAACGTCAGATACCTGCGCACGAAGCGGGAACGAATGGGCCACCTGCTCACCGGCCTCGACCTGGCCACGCCGGAGGGCGCCACGCCGGAGGGCGCTACGCCGGNNAGGGCGCTACGCCGGAGGGCGCCACGCCGGGGCGCGCCACGCCGGAGAGGACGGCGAATAAGGCTGTCGGTGATCCCGGGGACATCGATGGTGTCTGCTGACGAGTCGCTCCACGCGGAACTTGACCAGCAGCCCGGGCACTTCGCGGCCCAGAGGTCGACCCATCGTCTGCCGGCAATCGACGACATCGAGGGCGAAGGCATTCGGGGCACTGCCGACGGGACCGGGCTGCGGATCGCCGTGGCCTGCAGCCGGTTCAACGGGCACGTGACCAGTCTGCTCCTCACCGGCGCGCTGGCCGAGCTCGATCGCAGCGGTGTCGCCGCGGCAGACAGAACCGTTGCCTGGGTGCCAGGAGCGTTCGAATTGCCGCTCGCAGCGATGGCAATGGCCACGACCCGCCGCTACGACGCCGTCGTTTGTCTCGGGGCGGTGATCCGCGGCGAGACGTCGCACTTCGACTTCGTAGCTGGCCAGTGCGCTGCGGGCATACAGCGTGTCCAGCTCGACATGGAGTTGCCTGTGGTATTCGGTGTTCTCACGACCGAGAACCTGGACCAGGCCCTGGCGCGCGCGGGCGGAGGTCTCGGGAACAAGGGCGCCGAGGCGGCCACAAGCGCGATCGAGATGGCAAACTTGCTTCGGCGGCTCGCATTGGCCGGGGCGGGACTCCCGAGCAATTCGGGCGCCGCGACAGCTGACGCAACAGGAAACGCGACCTAGGCGATGCTACGTCTGGTTCTCCCCAAAGGCTCGCTGGAGCATGCGACCTTCGAACTGTTCGCCGCGGCCGACCTGGCAGTCCGCCGGACCTCCGAGGTGGACTACCGGGCCAAGATCGACGACCCTCGCGTCGACGAGGTTCACATCCTGCGGCCCCAGGAGATCCCGACCTACGTGGCAGAGGGTCTGTTCGACCTCGGAGTAACCGGCCGTGACTGGGTGGAGGAGACGGGTGCCGATGTTGTCAGCCTCGGTGAGCTGCGTTATTCGAAGGCGACGGCCGAACCCATCAAGGTCGTGCTCGCGGTCAGTGACGAATCGGCGGTTCAGAAGGTGGAGGATCTCCCGCAGGGTTGCCGGATCTCGACCGAGTACCCACAGCTCACCAGGCGGTTCTTGGCGGAGCGGGGAATGCAAGCCGAGGTCCGTTTCTCTTTCGGGGCGACCGAAGCGAAGGTTCCCGACATCGCTGACGCCGTCGTCGAGATCACCGAGACCGGCCGGGCACTTCGAGCGGCGGGCTTGCGGGTGATCGACACGCTCCTGTTGTCGTACACCGAGTTGATCGCGAATCCCGTCTCGGTCGCCGACCCGGAGAAGCTCCGTGCAATGGGGCAACTCCTTGTCCTGCTGCAGGGTGCGCTCGAAGCCCGGGGAAAGGTCCTCGTGAAACTGAACGTCTCGCCCGTCGACCTACCCGCCATCATCGCCGTGTTGCCCTCGATGCGGTCGCCGACGGTCTCGGAGCTGTTCGGCGAAGCCGGCTACGCCGTCGAGGCGGTGGTTCCGAAATCCGAGATCAATGTGCTGATCCCGGAGCTGAAAGAGCGAGGCGCCACCGACATCATCGAGCTTTCGATCGCCAAGATCGTGCATTGAGCGCTTCCGTTGCGATCGAGTGTGCAGTAGTTACACGCACACTCACGCCGCCTCCCCTTGCGAAGAGGCGGTGACGGCTTTCGCCGGTTGCCCGGAGCCGTCTTGACGCTTCCTGCCACGAGGGCTTTTCGGGGAGTGTGCACCGGTGTCGCTGGTACACCAAGTATCCCCTCTACGTCCGTTTTGAGTCTCCGGGCCACACCCGGCGACGAGGTGCTTCTTGCCGTAGGCGGCAAGGTTGCGTGCCGGGTTGTGGTCCCGGTCGAGGACCAGACCACAATGCTCGCAGCGGTAGGTCCTCGTCGCAGGAGAGAACGTGGCTTTCTTGGCGGCGTTGATTGCACCGGTGAGGGTGGAGCCATCAACGCCGGCTACCACGGCCGGCCCGGCAGGCGACGCGATGCGGGTCGATCACCGCGAGGTGCCATCGTTGCTCCTGGGTGAGCAGTTCACAAAGGGGGCGGGGCGGACACGACGAGGAAGACCGGCTGCGGCACGAGGAAGCTCGCGAACCGATCGTCGATGGCAGCGTGGGTCCGACCCTTGCGCGAGATCGTGGGACCTGTGATGGCCGCGGCCCAAGCAGTGGCAGGCTTGGGGACATGGACAGCTTGCATGTGGAAGCCATGACCGACGCCGCCGCGGCGATCGAACGGGCAGGCGGCTATCTGACGGCCAATCCCGTCGAGCTGAACGTGATCTGGAGTGTCATGAAGCAACGGGCCGACTCGGGCGCCCCCGGCCGATATTGGTTGCTCGAGGCGGACGACGGCATCGACGGCATCGCCGGCCTCGCCATTGAGTCCGCGACAGGCCATCCCGCAGCGATCGCGCCCGTGCGGCGCGATCACGCCGACGCGATTGCCGCGGCGATCTCCGGGGAGGGGCACCGTCTTTCAGGTGTCGTCGGCGAGGCATCCGCGACGTCGGCTTTCGCAGGCTGCTGGGCCGAGCGAGTGAGGACGGCCGCGGTCGTGGAGGACGCACAACGCCTGTACGCGCTCGGCCGGCTTGTACAGCCCGAGGCTGTGCCCGGGCGGCTCCGACGCGCAGATCTCTCCGAGCGGGAGATGATGATCAAGTGGTGGTCGGCCTTCCAGGTCGAGACCGGTTTGCCTGTCAGCGACGTCTCCCCGGCTGTCGACTTGGCGTTGTCGATCGGTCGGCTCTTTGTCTGGGACGACGCCGGCGCCCGATGCATGGCGCGCGCCACCGGACAACTCGGCGGCATTTCCCGGATCGGAGCCGTCTTCACACCGCCCCAGTGGCGCCGCCGAGGGTACGCGGCGGCGTGCGTCGGGGCACTCTGTGAGTGGCTTCGCGGCGAGGAAGGTGCCAACTCGGTGCTGTATGCCCAGCTCCGTAACCCCAGCTCGAACGCCATATACCGGAGGCTCGGCTTCGAAGCAGTCTCGGAAGTGCTCGCCTACCGGTTCGACGACGTCGTCAACGGCAGATGAGACCAGTTTCAGTTTCCGGGCCGGCCCCGACCTTGTCTGCGGTACCGTGCGCGATGGCCGACCGGACCCTTCCACCTCGGATCGACCTCGTCGTGACCGACCTCGACGGGACGCTCTGGGATGGCACGGGAGTGATCCATCCCCGCACGCTTCGGGCGCTTTCGATCCTGGGTGCCGCCTTGGTCCCGGTGCTGGCCGCCACGGGTCGCCGGGCGCGGAGCACCTGGCCGGTGATGGAGGTGAACGGAGTCGCCCTGCCGGGCGTGTTCCTCGATGGTGCGATCGGGCTGGAATTCGGCGCGACCACGCCGTTCAACAGGCACGCCTTCAGCCCCGCGGCTGCCGCCGAGGTGCTGAAGACCCTCGAGGAGCTGGGCATCAGTCCGTGCATCAACGTGGATGACCCGGGTCGAGACGTGGTGCTCGGCGAGCACCCGCTCACTCATCCTGAGTACCTTCGCCGTGTCGGGCCGTGGGTGCGTGAGGAGGATCCGTGGACAGCTGTACGGACCCTGAGCGTCCTGGCGTTCACGCTCCTGGGTGGCGAGCCTTCCTTGATACGAACTCTGGCCGCTCAGGTGACGGCTCGGTCACCGGCGGCGGCTGCGATTTCCACCGACCGGACCTATGGCGGTCTTCACCTGAGCTTCCGGGCGCTCGGAGTGAGCAAGTGGGCCGGAGTCCTGGCGTTCTGTGCCGCGCGGGGGCTCGATGCGGGTCGCGTGCTCGCGATCGGGGACTCGGACAACGACGTGGAGCTTCTCGAGGGAGCTGGCTTCGCTCTCGCCGTTGCCGACGCGTCGGCGGCGGTGCTCGCGTGCGCAGACCAGGTGCTGGCCCCCGCGAGCGAAGGTGGCTGGGCCGAGATCGTCGAGTTGTTGGGCCTGTCCGGCGGGTAGTCAGGCTTCCGGTTCCGGGTCGGCCTGCCCGTCGGATGACGACGCCGCGGAGGCAATCCGGACAAATGCGAGACGGAGTTGGGACAAGCCGTCGGTGAGCGCCTTGGCATGTTGGCCGAGACGGTCGCCGAGCCCGTCGACCAGCAGACCAAGGGCGTCTATCGACAGTCGCGCCTTGTCGAGCTGGGGCGGCTGCTGGGAGAGGTGCAGGGCTGCAAGCTCGAAGAGCCCGTAGCAGTGGTTCGCGACCACATCCTCCGCCGGGGCGGCGGCAAGGTGCTTGGCGACCTCGAGCATTTCCTCCTCGGTTGCCAGCTCGTCCTCGCTCGTGGTGCCCGGTTCGGCCCCCGCCTGACGGGCCACCGCCGGCTTTCGCTGCGACCCGCCCGGTGTTCCGGGCGCTTCCGGACTTCCCGGACTTCCCGGGCTTCCGGGGCTTCCCGGCGTACCGGGCGCTCCCGGTGTTCCGGGGCCAAAGGATCCTCCCGTACCGGATCCAGCTTCGCCCGGCCGCGGCACGCGATGTTCGCCTTCTGGTGTCCACAGGCTGCTCATGCTGCTAGCGTACGTGGTGACAACTGAGGGAAGCGGGGCTGCGCCCATGGCGTGACTCCCACCCGGCC
>PLIM01000193.1:5828-12354 GCA_003139355.1 Acidimicrobiaceae bacterium
CGGTCTGCCGGATCATGGACTACGGGAAGTTCAAGTTCGATGCGGCGCAACGAGCCAAGGAGTCGCGGCGCAAGACGAGCAATGTCGGCATCAAGGAGATGAAATACCGGCCGAAGATCGGCCCGGGTGACTTCGACACCAAGACGCGCCAGGTCCTCAGGTTCCTGAGCGAGGGCCACAAGGTCAAAGTGACGGTGATGTTCCGGGGACGGGAGGTCATCCACCCCGACCTTGGCAAGCGCATTCTCGAGCGGATCACAGAGCAGATCGACGGAGTGGCCAAGATCGAGATGGAGGCTCGCCTGGACGGACGGAACATGGTCATGGTGCTCGCACCGGACAAGCGGGCGAAACAGTCATCAGACGCGAAACAGTTGACCGAGGAACGACAACGGGTGGTCTCGAACGGAAACGCGCCGGACGAGATAGTGACAACAGGTGACCTCGGGTCAGAGCCACCTGACGTGACCGGGCCAGGACCCGACGAGGTAGTGCCGGACAACGGTCACGCGGACTTGGAGTCGCACACGCAGATGGAGACGCACACCTAGACGAAGGAGCACCAAGTCAGGGTGCCGAGCGGAGAGATTCCCCCCTCGCTGGCCAAGTCGGCTGGACCGGCATGTCGGCGGGCGGGCAGGAGCACCCGCAGAAAGGGCCACCGGCTGGTTGTTCGGTGTTAGGAGCCAGCTGCACGGGCCGGGTCGAGACCCTTGCGGGTCGTCGGCCACGGAGCTGTGCCGCAAGAAGGGCACGACGCGCCGATCGAAGGCCGTAGAGCACCAAGGGCAGTACGAGACGAAGACCGAGACGAAGACGAAGGGGTACGGAAATGCCGAAGCAGAAGACGGACCGGGGTGCAGTGGCCCGTTTCAAGATCACCGGGACCGGCAAGATCAGGCGTCGGCAGCAGAACCGCGGCCACCTCCTCGAAAAGAAGTCGTCGGTCCGCACTCGCCGTCTCGCCCGCGAAGTCGGAGTGTCTCCGGCCGACCGCAAGAGCGTTCGCCGGCTGCTCGGGATCTGAGGCCGCAGCCAAGCCTGCCGTCCCGGGTCACCGGCTCGCCCGGGTCCCCGTCCGGCACTGAGCTCGGCGTCTCCGACCGAATCTTTGCAATGCCACAGATCGCACTCGAATTGATGATGAAGGGAGCCCCGAAATGACCAGGGTCAAGCGCGCAGTACACGGCAAGAAGCGCCGGAGGACCGTCCTCGAACGCGCGCAGGGCTTCTACGGCAACAAGTCGCGCTCGTACCGGGCGGCGAACGAGCAGGTCATGCACTCGCTCCAGTACGCCTACCGCGACCGCAGGGCCCGAAAGGGCGACTTCCGCAAGCTTTGGATCCAACGCATCAATGCCGCGGCACGGCTCAACGGCACGACGTACAGCCGTTTCATCGCCGGGCTGCACAAGGCGGAGGTGGACGTCGACCGCAAGATGCTTGCCGATCTGGCGGTCCGTGACCCACAGGCGTTTTCGGCACTGGTGCGAATCACCACCGGGGCACTCGAGCATGTCGGCGAGGAAGGGATCGGCGTGGAGCGTGTCGACAGGGCCGCCTCCTAAGCATCGACGTCAACTTGAGCGTTAGTACCAACGTGAGCCGCGACATGAACAGGCTCGGGGCACGCGACCACCGGGTCCAGCGCCTGAGGTGGCTGCTCCGTCGTTCGAGCGTCCGCGAGACCGAGCACGCTTTCGTTGCCGAGGGCGTGAGAATCGTGGAGGCCGCGATGGACGCGGGTGCGCCCGTCGAGTCCCTTTTCGTCGCCGCTGATTGGCGGTCGTCGGCGCCGGTGGCCGCCATCGTCGGTCGGGCGAGCCGGACCGGACTGGCAGTCTTCGAGCTCGGGCCCGGGATCATGGAGCGGGTGGCTGACACCGTGAGCCCACAATCGGTCTGCGCTGTCGTCGAGGCTGTCGACCTCGGACTCGACGAGCTGCTGTCCCGGTCAGGGCCGAGCGCGGAGCGCGACGTGGTTCTCGTGTGTGTGGACGTGCGCGATCCCGGCAACCTGGGGGCGGTACTGCGTATCGCGGGTGCAACCAGCGTCTCTGGTGTGATCTGCTGCTCGGGAACTGTCGACCCGTTCAATCCGAAGGTGGTGCGCGCGAGCGCCGGCGCACTGTTCAGGGTGCCGCTCGTGACCGATGTCATGCCGGCCGAGGCGCTCGGGAGCCTTGCCGCGCTCGGCTACCGGTGCTGGGCGACGGTTCCCCAAGGGGGGACGGACTATGCAGTCGCGAACCTGGATGGCCCGACGGCGTTCGTGCTCGGCAACGAGGGGGCCGGATTGCCTGACGAGGTCGTAGCCGGGCTGGACGGCTCGATAACGATCCCGATGGCGGACGGAACAGAGTCGTTGAACGTGGCGATGACCGCTGCGGTGCTCTGCTTCGACGCAGTTCGCCGCCGCCGGTCCGTGAGTTGAAGGTGCCCTAGCATGTTCCGATCGAATCGCAGGACCAGCCGTTCGAAGGTGGCGTCGTGACGACCGACCCGACCAAGGAGATCGCGCAGCTCGAGGCCGAGGCGACGGCCGCGCTCGAAGGAGCCACCGATCTGGCAGCACTCGAGGAGTGTGAGCGGGTGGCGTTCCGGTCGAAACGGTCCCGTTTCTCGGAGATGCACCAGAATCTGGGGTCGATCGCGCCAGAGAAGCGCCGGGTGCTCGGTCGGCTACTGAACGAGCTGCGCGCGCGGCTCGAGTCAGTCGCCGACGGCAGACGGGTCGAGCTCGTCGCGGCTGGCAGAGCCGAGCGGCTCGCAGCGGACCGCCTGGACCTGACCGAGGTGCTGCCGGGGCGTCTCGCCGGTCACCTGCATCTGGTCACACAGGTGCGTGAGGCACTCGAGGATGTCTTCGTCGGCATGGGCTACGAGATTGCGGAGGGTCCCGAGGTCGAGACGGGGTGGCGCAACTTCGAGGCGCTCAACATCCCTGAGGATCACCCTGCTCGGAGCCCTCTCGACACCTTCTATGTCGATTTCGGCGAGCCGTGGAGTGTCCTGTTGCGCCCCCATACCTCGCCGGTTCAGATCCGGCTCCTCCAGCGAGGCGTCTTGCCGATCTACGCCGTGGTGCCGGGCCGCACTTACCGCAAGGACACGCCGGACTCGACACATCTTCCCGTGTTCCACCAGATCGAGGGACTCGTCGTCGATCGAGGTGTCACCTTCGCAGACTTGAAGGGCACGATCGACACGTTCGTTCGTGCGATCTTCGGCGAAGGGACCAGGACCAGGCTGCGGCCCGGGTACTTCCCGTTCACCGAGCCGTCTGCCGAGTTCGAGATGTCGTGTGTGATCTGTGGCGGTGAAGGTTGCCGGACCTGCGCCGGCGTCGGCTGGATCGAGCTCGGAGGCTGCGGGATGGTGCACCCGGCGGTGTTCGAGGCGACCGGCGTCGATCCCGAGCAATGGACGGGATTCGCCTTCGGATTCGGCATAGACCGGCTGGCGATCATGCGTCACGAAATCGCGGACCTGAGGGTGATGACCGAGAACGACGTGAGGTTCCTCGGGCAGTTCTGAGCTCTGGTTCGAGTCCGGCGCGTGGGTCGGGGGGCCGCCGCGCCGCCGCGCTACCGGGCTGCCGCCCGGCTGGTCGTCTGCGTTGGTCCCCGATCGAAGTCCAGAGCCCGGGATTGTTCGGAACCTGCGTGTCCGCGGGCTCACAGGGTCTTCGGGCGATCCCCGTATGCCAGGGCGTGGGCCCGTGTTACCGGCGGAGCTGGACAAGGCAGGGCAAAGTGTGAGGCACTGGGACACCAAGACACCGCGAAGGGCCAAGGCGTGCCAAGGTGTGCCAGGGCGTCAGGAGGCACCAAGGCGCCAGTAGGCACCGCTGAGGCACCACAGACGAGATTTGAGGAGACGAGGAAGTGCGCGTTCCACTGTCGTGGTTGCGGGAACTGACCCCGCTCGAGACGCGGCCCACCGACCGCGCGGATGTTGCCGCGCTCGCAGCCGACCTCGATGCGCTCGGCTTGGTCGTCGAGGGCGTGGAAAAGGTCGGCGAAGGACTGCGCGATGTCGTGCTGGCGCGCGTGGTCGAGATCGCCGCGATCCCGAAGGCCGACAGGATCAGGCGGGTCGTGGTCGATGCGGGCGGCGGCGAACCGGTCGAGGTCGTATGCGGTGCCTGGAACTTCGAGGTCGGAGACGTGGTCGTGTTCGCGCCGGTTGGTGCGGTGCTGCCGGGGGAGTTTCGTATCGAGCAGCGGCGGATGCGGGGCGTCACCTCCAACGGGATGCTGTGCTCGGGTCGCGAGCTGCGGTTGTCGGAGGATCAGGAGGGAATCCTCGTGCTCGGGCGGATCGATGGCGGTCCGGCAGGACCCGGCGGACCGGGTGGACCGGCAGGACCCGGCGAACCGCGTGGTCCCCGGCTGGACGCCGGTCTCGAGCTGGGTCTACCGCTTGGCGACTACCTGGGCGCCGCATTCGAGCCCGATGTCGTGTTCGATCTCGCCATCGAGGGCAACCGGCCCGACTGCCTTTGCGTTGCGGGCGTCGCACGGGACATCGCCGCCCGTCTGGGGCTGCCGCTGCAGTTGCCTGAGCCGGTCGTCGAGGAGGGCCCCGAGCCGGCTCTTGGGTACGCGAGCGTCGAGGTGCAGGCGCCGGAGCTGTGTCATCGGCTCATGGGCAAAGTGCTGCTCGGCGTGACCAGTGTGGCTTCACCCGCGGTCGTAGGCCGCCGGCTGACCCTGGCCGGGATGCGACCGATCGACTCGATCGTCGACGCGTCGAACTACGTCATGCTCGAGTTGGGTCAGCCGACCCATCCCTACGACCTCGATCGGCTCGGAGGCCTTGGGCTGCGCGTTCGGGCGGCGCGGCCCGGCGAGGAGATCGTCACCCTTGACGGAGTGACCCGAGTGCTCGGGACTCGACCGGCCAGGTCGGACGATCCTCTCGCGGCGTGCGACGGCCTGATATGCGACGCCGACGACCGCCCGGTCGGGATCGCAGGCATCATGGGTGGCCAGTCGAGCGAGATCACCCATGACGCTTCGCGCGTGCTGCTCGAGGACGCCTCCTTTGTTCCTCTGGCCATTGCTCGGACTGCACGATGGATTGGGCTGAGGAGTGAGGCCTCCGTGCGGTTCGAGCGCGGGGTGGATCCGAGAGGCATGGAGCGCGCGGCGCTGCGTTTTTGCGAGCTCGTGATCGCGGCCGCCCGAGCGGCTCGGGTCGCCCCGCCGGTGGTCGCATCGGGTTGGCTCGACGCACACCCTGTTGCGTACGTGCCGTGGCGAATACCGGTCCGAACCGAACGGGTTGGCGCACTGCTCGGAACCGAGCTCCGAGACGCCGAGATCGCACGGCTCTTGGGCCCGCTCGGCTTCGTCACGAGTTTGCCCGATGAACCGACCGCAACCGGGGTTCTCGAAGTCGAGGTGCCGTCGTTCCGCCCTGACGTCCGGCGGGAGGTGGATGTGGCCGAGGAGGTAGCACGGCGGATCGGTTACCAGGAGCTACCGGTGTCCCAGCGGCGATCTCCCTACGTCGGTCGGCTCACCGATCTGCAGTCCCTCCGGCGCCGGCTGAGGCGAGTCCTGGCCGGGCTTGGCGCTCACGAGGCATGGACGACGTCGATCGTCGAACCGCGAGACCAGGTACGCGCAGGAGTGGTGAGCGCCTTGGTCCCGTTGCTGAACCCTATGGTCGCAGAGGAGTCAGTGCTCAGAGGGGGCCTGCTGCCGGGCCTGCTCGGGGCGGCGCGTCACAACGTCGGCCACCGCCATCCGTGGCTCCGGCTGTTCGAGATCGGCGACGTGTTTGCCTTGCCGGGCGAACAAGACGGGCCGGCCCCAGAGCTGCCCGACGAGTGGGAGTTGATCGGACTGCTTCTTGCGGACGTCGACGACGACGCCGGTGCCGCTGTGAAGGCTTGGCGTGTGATCGCGGATGCGCTCCGACTGGAGGGTGCCGAGCTTCGCCCTGCCGGCAAGCCCGGCCTCCACCCGGCGCGGACCGCGGAGATCGTCGCCGGCGACACTGTGCTCGGCTTTGTCGGTGAAGTCGACCCAGAGACGCTTCAGGCATATGACCTCCCGCACCCGAGGGCAGGCTGGCTCGAGCTCGACCTCGGGAAGCTGGCCGCCGCACCTCGGCGGCCGCCGGTCGCACGACCGGTGAGCCGCTTCCCCTCGAGTGATGTCGACCTCGCCTTCGTCGTCGCAGACTCCGTCCCTGCGGCTGCGGTCGAAGCGACGCTTCGTCGCGCTGCCGGCGACCTGTGCGAATCGGTGGATCTCTTCGATGTCTATCTGGGCGCGGGAGTGAACGAGGGTTCGCGCTCTCTGGCCTACCGGTTGCGGTTCTGCGCTCTTGACCGGACCTTGACCGATGCCGAGGTGGCAGAGCTCCGGACTCAGTGCATCGACGCGGTCGAGAGCCGGCACCAAGCCACGCTTCGGGGTTGAGCTATTCGCCCAGGCGTCCTGGGCCGTTGTAGGCAGTCCTGGCCGGCGCAACGTTGCTCGCACAGGGTGGGGGTTGCAACCAGTTGATA
>PLIM01000048.1 GCA_003139355.1 Acidimicrobiaceae bacterium
CTCGTACTGGCGCCGGTCGTCGTACTGGCAACCAGCGGTGTTCGAATCATGTCGAATAGGCCCTCATCGAACTCCTCGTCCTTTCCTATTCGTCATAGTTCGCGGTCGGCCCTCCTCGCGATCTCTGCGGCGTAACGGGTCCAGTCGCCGCCTGCTAACTCGACCCAGTGACACGCGGTGCTCGGCTGCAGATTCAAGAGTTCCGCGAGGACAGCTGCGGGCAGCTGTTTTGCAAGATGCATCAAGGCCCCTCGTCGTCCCTTGATGGTCCCGATCCCGAGCCGGCGCAATCGCTCTCCAAGACGCGAAGCAGTGAGGGGGCGTCCTGGGTGTAACCCGGTGAAGAGCCAGGGAGTGTCGACCGGTGATCCCATGCCGCGGCGACGACGCCCGGGGCTGGCGAGGCGAGTCAGCAGTTCGCCGAGGGGCTCCGGTACTCGGATCTCCGTCGGGCCGAGCCCCAGACGGGTGCCATCATCGTCCGAGCTCACCTGCGTCCGAGTAAGCGCGACGATGCGGGACAGCTGCTGGCCATAGAGCAAGACCAGACAGCCCGCAACGCGGTCGCCGAGATCGAGGCTCTCGTCAACCAAGAGTTGGTCGACGATCGACCAGCGGGTGTCGTCGTCGAGGCCTGCGGCCTGCGGCCTGCCCGCTTGGCCGGTGAGGATGAAACGCCCGATGAGCCCTCTCTCGGCTGCCCATTCGATGAAGTCTCTAGCCTCGTGAGCCGACGGGCCTCCTTCGACCAAGAAGGCGTCGATGTCGGCCTGTGAGCAGTCGGCGAATGGCCGGCCCCGGTCCTCCATGAAACCGAGGAAGGCGATCGCCGCCGTGAGGATGTTTCGAGAATGTGCTGTTGGCGTGCGCGGTCTGTGGGCTGCCGCGGCTCGTAGCCGCGCGCGGCGGAGCACCCTCCATGTTGCATAGGAGCGAAGGAGCCTCCGCTGATAAGGACAGCGGACCGCGGCGATGCGAATAGCGCTCCAAGTCTCCAAGCGGGCAAGGGCGTCGTCTCTTTCTTCCAGGACACCGTTGGCGACGAGCAGGTGCCGGAGGAATTCTGCGGCCACCGTGTCGCTGCGCTCGTCGAGCGCTTCGTGGTTAAGAGGGAGCGTGCCTGAGACGATGTCGCCGAGGATGGCGGCACTTTTCGCCGAGCGAAGCCAGTTGAGAGCACTGTAAGGGTTCGGGGCAGCAGTAATCGCAGAGGAAATCGCCCGGAGCTGGCCACCTGAGCCGTCTATGAGCTTTCTCGCCCGCTCCGCCAGCACGCATCGCACGCAGCATCCTTTGGCGTAAGGACGCTCTTCTGCTCCGCACGATCTGCAGGTGGCAAGGCTTGGTACACCGGCGCAGCCGGCACACAACTGGGCGGACGGCCCGGGTGGATAAACGAGGCGACGATCACGACGGCACTTGACGCAAGTCCCTCGTCGCGAGAGGGCGGCCCGGTAGCACGGTTCGCACACCGGCCCTTCGGACCATTGAACGCTCGGCAGTGCGATAGCTCCGCAATGAGCGCAGGCGAGCTTGCGCCGTGGCGAGCACGACAAGCAGATGGGACGACCCTCGGCGACGAAGTGGCACGGCTTGTCGCGTCGACAGATCCGGCAGGTCGCCACGGGCTCGCGGAAGCACACGTCGCAGACGTCGCCCCGTCCACCACGGGCCCGTCGGGCGATCACCCGCACCCGTCCGCAGAGCGAGCATGGCCGCTTCGGGCGAGGAGCGCACCTGGCGCACAGCGCCCGGCCGTCGTCATCACGGCCGGCAACTGGTTTGATGCCTCCGCAACTCGAGCACGCAGTCGCGAGCTGGCGTCTCCTGCAGGCGGCGCACACGCCGCCTCCGCCCGTGGCGACAAGGGGCCGGTTGGTGCGCCGGCAGCGCGCACAGAACGGCTCGGGGAGCACAGATCCGCGAGCTCGCAGCTCTGTCACGAGGCGTCCGACGACCGGCGGTGCCCCGACCCGCAACGCGTCTGGACTCTGCGAAAGTGCCCGCCTCAACTCCCGTAGCGCCGCAGGATGGCCGAGCTCATAGACGGCCGCGGTGATCGTCTCAGCCGAAAGGCCGGGGTCTGCCTCGGCCACCCGGTGGGCGACGAGATCATGGCCTGCAGTCCAAGTGTCCTCGCGAGCAGCCGTCACCTCACGAAACCGGGCGCGACCCTGGCCGAGCGAGGCACGGTCTGGCGCGACACCGAACGGACCGAGGTTGTCGACTTCGGCGCGGGCTGGCGCCGGACGGGCTCGATCAGATCCTCGGGGCCGCACTCCAAGATGTCGCACAGTGCCGCCAGCGTTGTCAGGTTGAGACGTTCGGGGACCTTCGCGACAAGACGGTAGGTCTGCTCACGCGACAGCACGACGCCGCGTTCGGCAAGAAGCGGCAGCAGGTCCGAGGTGGCGAACATCCCCCGGGCGGCCATGACCATGCGCAGGTGCCAGTTGTAAGAGACCTTCGGTGCTCGGACGGCGCTCACGAGGACTCCTTCCCGAAGGCCCTTGTGAGGGCGGCTCTCAGCATGGCATTGGTGTAGTCGGCCCCGACAGTCGTGTACAGAGCGGTCGTTGAGGGGAACGAGTGGCCCGCCTGGTACTGGACGAACAGCGGGTCCACCCCATCTTCGATCAGGTGCGAGACATAGGAATGGCGTAGGCAGTGCACCGACAATTCAGAGGGGAGCCCGGCCTCTGAACGCCACTCGGCGAAGCGCTCGTCGATACGCCGGACCGAGATGCGTTCACCGCGCTCGGTCAGCCACAGTGCGGCTTGACGCGCCGCATCCCCGTTCAGCGGTCGTACTTCGTCCAGGTACTGCTCGAGCACGCCAACCACCCACGGCATCACCGTGGCAATCGCACGTCGCCTGGGAGGGCTGCCCCGCATGGCTTTGCCGAAGCGAACCTGGCACACCCCGAAGCGCCCGAGCTCGGGGGCGGCCGGGTTCGGCGTGAAGTCGGTGACGTCCAGGCCGGCTGCCTCCGCCCGTCTCAGACCGAAGGCGTAGATCACCTTGATCAAGGTCGCGTCCCTGAAAGCTGCCAGCCATCCCTTACGTCTCGAGAGGGCTGCCTCGGCGATCTTGTGGTCGGCGAAGTCGAACAGTGCCTGTAGCTCGGGTCGGCTCAAGGGGCGCCGCTCGGGACGACCTTCGTACTCGACGACGTGGACTGCGGTGTTGCGCTCGTGGCAGATCTGGACCGGGACCGACCCGAGGCGCTCCAGGCACACCTCGGCCCATCCATAACGAGCGTCGCACACATAGCCGAGGAACATCGAAATCGATCCCTCGTAGGCGCGGATTGTCGAATGTGCCCACGAACCCTGGGCAATCCAGGCCTCCAGGTGCTCAGCTCGCCACTGCCAGGGCCAGCAGCATGTGTAATCCTGGAACCGCCGGACCGTGAGTTCCTCCTTGCGTATGAACGCCGGGGAAAGTCGCCGTGCCATGTGCTGGGTGCGCCAGCCGTCGAGCATCGCGTCGAAGAGCGCTGGCTCAAGATGAAGCGGGGTCGCGGCACTGACGAGCGCCAGCGCTGCCGACCCGGATGGCCGGTTCATCGGTCTCCCTCTGCCGAGCCATCAGGAGATACATCGTCACATGCGATGCAACGTGACCGGCTGCCGCATCGTTGCATCAGAAGCAAAGCGCTTGGTGGATACTCCCTGTGAACAGGTCTTTGTCCGCGACCTCAGCTGGCAGCGTCCAGCGGCTCCGAACCCAGAAGCCTTATGGGACAACGGTCGCAAAGTGTGTCGAATGATGCGTCGAGTGCAACATCGCTGGTTTCGGCCCAGGTATTCCCCGAATG
>PLIM01000159.1 GCA_003139355.1 Acidimicrobiaceae bacterium
AATCGACGGGCACCTCTGGCGCCGGCTCGGCGGGCACCTCAGGCGCCGGCTCGGCGGGCACCTCAGGCGAATCCCCGCCGGCAGCCACTGCTTCCAAATTGCTCTCTCCGGCGGGTTCGGCTTCCACGGCGCCGCTCGCGCCCTCTGGACTCGCGATCGGTTCCTCGGCGACCGGTGCGCCGGCACCCTGCTCAGACGCGGCCGCGCTTGCGGCCTCGTTGGCCGCCAACAAGTCGGCCCATGCCGCCTGGCTCTCGGTTTCCGGGGTGAAGTCGGTTGCCGAGTAGTCGTAGCCGATGTAGTTGCCTTCTGCGTCGTAAGCGTGCTCGCCGAAGGCCTCGCGGTACTCCTCGGCGACCTCCCCGCCTTCGGCCGCCTGCTTGATCGAGAGGCTGATCCTGCGGCGCTGGAGGTCGATGTCGATGATCTTCACCCAGAGCTCCTCACCGGGCGTGACGACCTGCTCAGGTAGGTCCACGTGGTGCGTCGCCATCTCCGAGATATGCACGAGGCCCTCGATGCCATCGCCCACCTGGACAAAAGCGCCGAAGGGCACGAGCTTGGTGATCCTGCCGTAGACGAGCTCGCCGATCCGGTGGTTCGTAGCGAATTCCTGCCAGGGGTCGACCTGTGTCGCCTTCAGGGACAGGCTGATCCTCTCCTTGTCGAGATCGACGTCCAGCACCTGGACCGTCACCTCGTCGCCAACCGCGACGACCGAGGAAGGGTGGTCGACGTGCTTCCACGACAGCTCCGAGACGTGCACGAGCCCGTCCATGCCGCCGAGGTCGACGAACGCGCCGAAGTTCACGACCGACGACACGACACCCTTGCGAATCTCGCCTGGCTTCAGGTTCACCAGGAACTCGCCCCGCTGCTCCCGCTGGGTCTCCTCGAGCCACGCCCGCCGTGACAGCACGACGTTGTTGCGGTTCTTGTCGAGCTCGATGATCTTGGCCTCGAGCGACTTGCCGATGTAGGGCTGGAGGTCGCGCACGCGCCGAAGCTCGACGAGCGATGCCGGGAGGAACCCGCGCAGACCGATGTCGACGATGAGGCCACCCTTGACAACCTCGATGACCAGGCCACGCACGACGCCGCCGGACTCCTTGACCCTCTCGATCGTGCCCCAGGCGCGCTCGTACTGGGCACGCTTTTTCGAAAGGATCAGGCGACCTTCCTTGTCCTCCTTCTGGAGCACGAGCGCCTCGATCTCGTCCCCAACCGAGACGACCTCGTGAGGATCGAGGTCGTGGCGGATGGACAGCTCACGCGCCGGAATCACGCCCTCGGACTTGAAGCCGATGTCGAGGAGCACCTCGTCCTTGTCGACCTTCACCACCTTGCCGGTGACAACGTCTCCGTCCTCGAAGGCGACGATGGTCCGGTCGATCGCGTCCTCGAAGGACATGTCGCCGAGGTCGTCCTCGACGATCTTGCGGGGAACGTAGACCCCGTCGGCGTCGAAGGTGCCATGACGCTCTTCATCTGGAAGGGAATCGGCGGTGAGGGTGCTCGTCGTGTCGGACATCGGAGGTAGGTCGCTCTCTTTTCGGACTGGTCAGCACCAACAGCGGGCCGCGCCGGGCCGCCGTTGGTTATGGGAATCGGACTGGGAACTCTGTGTCCGCTGGTACACAGCGGACCAGGACTTGGCTACGGCCGTCACGGTCGCTTAACAATGATACCCGTCGGCCCGGCCAAGCCCACAATGTCACGTAGCGGGCTCGTCCTGCTCGAGAGGATCGGCCACGTCGAAGTCAGCGTCCGGGTCTGTCGCAGGCTCCTTGCCGGCCGCCCAGCTGTCGCCAACGGCTACATGCACTGCCAGGGGAACCCGCAGTTCGAAGGCGTGCTCCATGGTCTCGACCGTCAGTGCAAGGGCCTCGTCGCGCTCGCCGGCGACCGCCTCGACGACGATCTCGTCATGGACCTGGAGCACGATCCGGCTCGACAGGCCGCGCTCCTCCAGCGCCTTGTCAAGGCGCACCAGCGCGACCTTGAAGATGTCCGCCGCCAGGCCCTGGATGCCGGCGTTCATCGCTTGGCGCTCGGCCGCCTGGCGCACGCGGAAGTTGCTCGAGTCGAGCTCGGGCAGATAGCGACGCCGGCCGAGCAAGGTCTCGGTGTACCCGCGCCCCCGGGCTTCGACCACCGAGCGCTCCATGTACTGCTTCACGTTCGGGAACGCGGCGAAGTACTGCGCAAGGATCGCGGCCGCCTCCTCGACCCCGACGCCAAGGCGCCGGGACAGCCCGTAGGCCTCCATCCCGTACGCGAGGCCGTAGGAGATCATCTTCGCCTTCGAGCGCATCGCCAGGGTCACCTCGGAACCTTCGACGCCGTAGACCCTCGCCGCCGTCGCGTTGTGAATGTCAAGCCCGGAGCGAAAAGCCCCGACCAGGCCGGGATCGTCGGCCAAGTGGGCGATGACACGCAGCTCGATCTGGTCGTAGTCCGCCACCATCAGCTCACAGCCTGCGCTCGGCACGAAGGCCTCGCGGAAGCGGCGCCCGATGAGGCTGCGCACCGGGATGTTGTGCAGGTTCGGCTGGTCCGAGGAGAGCCGGCCAGTGCGGGCGACGGTCTGGTTGAACGAGGCGTGAATGCGCCCGTCGGGTGCGACCTCAGCGAGCAGGCCCTCTCCGTAGGTGGAACGCAGTTTCTCGACCTCTCGGTATCGAAGCAGGGTGTCCACGAGTGGGTGGGCGTCGCGCAGACGCAGAAGGCTCTGCGCGTCGGTGGAGTACCCGGTCTTCGTACGCTTCTGCGGAACAAGCTGGAGCTTGTCGAACAGGATGCGCCGCAGTTGGGGAGTCGAGTTGACATTGAACTCCTCGCCGGCCAGCTGCTGGACCTCGGCCTCCAGCCTTCGTGCCTCCGAGGTCAGCTCGTCGCCGATGGCCCGTAGCTTGTCGATGTCGACCGCGATCCCCGCCAGCTCCATCTTTGCAAGCACGCGGATGAGCGGACGCTCGACATCCTCGTAGAGGCGAGTCGCCCCGGTCTCCTCCAGTGCTCGGCGGATCCCGGGAGCGAGCCAGCCGAGCATGGCCACCTGCGCCGCGGCTTGCCTCGCGTCCGGCGGTATGGCATCGGCCTCCCCCGCCCGGTCATCAGCCGAGTCTTCATTCCCGAGGTCGAACCCGAGCTGTTCAATGACACGACCCCGTTGCGCCTGCCCGGCGCCGAAGGCGAGCGTCGGCACAAGACTGGCCAGCCCCGACAGCGAGGCTTGGCCTTCCCGGGCATCGAGTAGGTAGGCAGCGACTGCGGTATCAAGATCGAGCCCGGTGAAACGAACTCCCTGTGGCTCGAGCGCGCGCATGATCTCCTTGGCGCGGTGAGCAACGACGCGGAGAGCTCCGTCTCGCCTTGCACCCAGCACCATCTGGAGAGCCTCGACGACGCCTGGCTCGGCGATCTGCCTGCCGTCCAGCCAGCCCACGACAAGCGGCCGGTCGTTCGGCACGGCTCGATCCTCGGGCCTTTCCTCCTCGCCAGCGGACACGCGCGCCTCCTCGAGCGCCGCAAGGGCGAGCCCCTCGACCGCGGATCGGCCTGGCGCGCCCGCCCACACCGCCTCGATGGCAACCTGGTCAGGCGAGGCCGCCAGCGAGGTGAGCCAGGCGCGGGCAGCATCGAGCTCTTCGAGCAGCACGATCAGAACGGGCCGCGACGCCGGCTCGGGAGAGGGGGCGGATGTGGCACCGGGCCCGGCCGAGCCGTCCCCGCCAACACTTGGCGACCGTCTGGCAAGCGGCTCTAGGCGATCGAGCTGCTTGAAGATCCGATCGCGGGGGCCTCGGATCTCCAGGAGATCGAACAGGCTGCGCATCTCCTCGCGGTTGGACCGGCCGAGGGCGAGGTCATCGGTCACACACGCGAGCGGTACGTCGCGCACCAGCGGGGTCATCTGCAGGTTGAGCCGCACCTGCGCCTCGTGATCGGCAAGGGAGGCCTTGAGTTTCGGCGTCTGCTCATCCAGATGCGCGTAGAGCGCGTCGACATCGCCGTAGGTGTTGACGAGCCTGGCTGCGATCTTGTTCCCCACCCCTGGTACGCCCGGGAGGTTGTCGGAGGGATCGCCGCGCAGCGAAGCCAGGAACGGGTACAGATCCGGCCGCACGCCGGTCCTCTCTTCGATCCCGACTTCGTCGTAGAGCACGTAGTCGGTCACGCCGCGGCGGTTGTAGAGAACCTTCACGAGCGGATCGCGCACGAGCTGGTACGCGTCCCGGTCGCCGGTCACGATCACAACCTCGTGACCTTCGCCGGACAGACGTGTGGCAAGCGTTGCGATCACGTCATCGGCCTCGTATCCCTCGGCATCGACGGCGGGAACCCCGAGGGTCTCGACCAGCCTGCGTATGAGCTCGATCTGCTCGAGAAGCGGCTCTGGTGTCGTTGGCCGACCCGCCTTGTAGGTCGCGGCAAGGGCATCACGAAACGTCGGTTCGCGCCGGTCGAATGCCACCGCCATCCCGGTCGGCGACTGGTCCTCGAGCAGCTTCGCGAGCATCGAGACAAAGCCGAAGACGGCCTGGGTCTCCTGGCCGGATGCCGTCGACAGCTGCGCCTCCTGCAGGGCGAACCACGCCCTGTACGCGAGGGAGTGGCCGTCGAGAAGAAGGTCACGCGCCACTGCCTGCATGCTAAACCGAGCGCGGCCAGCCGTGACGCGGCACGTCGCGGAAGTCTTGCGGTCGCCCTTGGCCTGGCAGTCTGCCGGCAGCTTTCCGTCACCCGCCTGCGCAGCGGCAGGACTCCGACAGGCCCTGCCCGAGCGGACGCGCTAGGGGACGATCGTGCCCTCGACGATCTTCTCTGAGATCTCGCGCATCGTCGTGCGTTGGTTCATGGCGGTCTGCTGGATGAACGTGAACGCGTCCGCCTCCCGCATCCCCTCATCGTCCATGAGCTTGCCCTTGGCTCGGTCGACCCAGCGGCGCGTCACCAACTGCTCCTCGAGATTGCGCTTGTCGTCGGCCAGCGCGGCATTCTCCGCCTCGAGCGCCTGCATCTCGTTGAACCTCGCCAGAGCGACCTCGATGGCCGGCAGCAACTCGTCCTGCTGGAAAGGCTTGACGAGATAGGCGAGCGCCCCGGCGTCACGGGCCTGCTCGATCAAGTTGCGCTGGCTGAAAGCCGTGAGGATGAGCACGGCCGAGGTCCGGTCGCGGTTGATCTCGCTGGCCGCTGACAACCCATCGAGCCCCGGCATCTTGATGTCGAGGATCACCAGGTCGGGCCGGTGCTGCCTCGTGAGCTCGATGGCCTCGTCGCCGCGTCCCGTCTCGCCGACGACGTCGAAGCCCTGCTCTTGGAGTATCTCGCGCAGGTCGAGGCGAACGATCGCCTCGTCTTCCGCGATCACGACAGTTCTGGTCAACGAGTCCGCTCCTTTACTGACTCATGGGTGTTTCTTACGGCCGATTGCTGTTCACACTACGAGCTTGCCGAGCAGCTCGTCCTGCACACGCTCCAGCTCGGTGACGCGGGCGCTGGCGGTGTCGCGGCCACGGGTCATCACCTCGACATGCCGTTGAGCGTCCTGCCAGTCACGGTCGGCCAACGGTGTCTCGGAGACAAGTGATCGAATGCGTGCCTCGTCCGCGGTCTCGACGAACACGTCCAGCTGCTCTTCGGCGACGGCCAGCTCTTGCCGGGCGCGCACCAGACGCGCGTGGACCTCCAGCAGACGGCGTTCCACTTCGTCGCGCTTCACGTAAGAAGTCTACGACCAGGCTCTTGCGTGATTTGTCATCCGATCGGAGCCGGCGGCCGGGTCCGGGGCCAGCCGGGTCCGGGGCGGGGCCGGCCGAGACTGGCCGGCACCGGGCGGGCGCAGCAGGAGGGGCCGGCCAGGACCTTCAGCGAAGGACAGCCATGGTGGCGACCGCCATTGCACTCACCGCCAAGGTGAGCGCGTCAATCCGTGCGAACGGGTGGGTCTCGGGAGCAACGGTCGGCACACCGCCTCTGGCCTCGATCGCCTCGGCGATCTCCCCTGCCCGGCGGATTGCGTTGGCGAGGGCTCCGAAGACCACCTCGACGGCCTCGTCGCCGAGCTCCCTGAACGACCGGGGGTTGGCCGGCCGGCGAGCCCTGCGGGCCGCCCGGAGCACCCGCGCCTCTTCGAGCAGCAACGGCAGGCACCGGATGGAGAGCGCTATCGCGCCCACGAGCTCCTCGACGGGCACGCGGACGTGGCGCAACGGACCGAGCAGCCTCCCGAGAGCGGGCGACAGGTCGGCCAAGGGCGTCGTCCAACCGAGCAACGCGGCACCCGCGAGCACGTCGACGCCCACCATCGAAAAGCGCGTGAAGTTGCCAAGGCCGCCAAGGCCCACCCTGAGCGAACCGAGGTGAACCTCCGGCGGGCCACCCGAGACGAGAGCGAAGACGGCACCGGCCACCAGGAAACCGCCCAGCCACCACGGGAGCCTCGGGCTGATCCCTCTTGGCAGGCGCGCCGCCAGGAACGCGATGAGCACCAGCGCGCCCATGATGCCGATCGACTTCCACGACGGCCAGAGAAGAAGGCCGATCGAGAGCAGTCCAAGCACGACGAGCTTGGTCCCCGCCCACATGCGGTGCAGCGGGCTTGTCCCAGGCACGAACCGCACCACGTGGATCTCGCCGAGCCGCAGGTTGCGGGCGCGCCTGCGGGGGTCATCGGCCGCGGTCTCGAGAAGCCCTCCTGCCCGCCTCGGCCCGGTCGTGGTCACGCCCCGCTCCCAACCGTCCGCTCACCCACGCCGCGCCCGGACTCGAGGATGACCAACCGATCGCCGAGCAGCTCCGCGTTGTCGAGATCGTGCGAGACGACCACAGTGGCCATCTTCTGTTCGTCGCGCAGCCGGGCGAGAATCGTCGCGAGCCCCGCTCTCGCCTCGTCGTCGAGTCCTGCGTAGGGCTCGTCGAGCACGAGAAGGACCGGATCGCGCACGAGCAGCCCGGCGAGGGCGACGCGGCGCTGCTCGCCGCCGGAAAGCTCGTCGACCCGCCTCGGCCCCATTGTCACCGGATCCAGACCGACTGATCGAAGGGCGGCGGTGGCACGGTCCTTGTCGGCGCCATACGCGACATCGGACAACACGGTCGGGCGGATGAGCTGGAGGCGGGCATGCTGAAACGAGATCCCAACCGCACCGGTGCCAGCGACGACAGGCTGGCCTTCGAGCAGCACCTCACCCTCGGTCGGGGCGAGGAGACCTGCGAGGATCCAGGCAAGTGTCGACTTGCCCGACCCGTTGTCCCCGGTGACCACGATGCCCTCACCCCGGTGGAGATCGAGATCGACATCTTCCAGCGCGCGACGGGCCCACGGCGTGCCGTCTGCATACACGTAGCCCAGTCCCCGTACGCGTAGGGACGATTGCTGGGGCTTGCGGGACCACTCGGGCACGGCTGGTCGCGTGCCCACGGCCGAGGCCTTTTCACGCCCCGGCTTCGAGCCCGCGCGGGGGGGCGGCGCGCCCGGTCGCATCGGCGGCGAAGGTACCAAGCGCCCCGCGAGCATGAGGATCGCCGTGCCCGCCTTGGCCGCCTCGGCTTCGCGGTGCGTGACATGAACGACCGTGATACCCGCGGCGGCAAGCGACTCGAGCAAAGCGACGACCTCGGCCCGTCCGGGCCCGTCGATCATCGCCGTCGCCTCGTCGGAGATGAGCAGCCGCGGTTCGCGAGCCAGGCAAGCAGCGATCGCGAGTCTCTGCAGCTCCCCGCCGGAGAGCCCAGCTGTCTCGCGCTCCTCGAAGCCTGCGAGCCCCACCCGGGCAAGCAACGCTCCCACATCCGGCCGCGGCGTCGGCGGCAACCCCCAGACCACGTCGTCGCGTGCACGAACCCCCAGCACCTGGCTTTCTGGCCGCTGGAAGATCATGGACGTACCGCCCGGCACACCGAGCCCGGGATCACCTGCCCTCCTCACCGTACCCAGCGTCGGCGACAAGCGCCCGGCCACAAGGCGCACGAGAGTCGACTTGCCCGAGCCATTTGGGCCGACAACGGCAAGAAACGACCTGGGCTCGACGCTCAGCGAGACCTGCGCTATAGCCCAGGCATTGCTGCCCGGATACTGGTACGAGACCTGGTCGAGCTCGACGGGCACCGGCGCCCTATCGGCAGCTTCGATGCCTGCCGCAGCTCCGGCGTGGACGACGGTGTCCGGGCCTGGCCAAGGTGACGCTTCCGCAGGGGCTGGCGAATCGTGCTCGAGACGCACCAGGAACGGCCACAGGTAGCGGGCGCACAGCGCGGCGGCAAGCACGATCGCGAAAAGCTCGAACAACGGCACCGTCAGCCACCAGTGGTCGATTACCCACCGAAGCGTCTGGTCGCCCGACGACGCGAGCGAGTCGGAGCCGACCAGCTTGAGGCCGGCTCGCACGTCGTGCCACAGGATCTCCACCTGTGCGAAGGCCAGGCGTCGAAGACCTGGCGAGAGCGCCTCTCCCACGAGGGAGAGCACGGCAACCGGGATTCCGGCCGTGACCGTGGCGATGAGCACCGCCGTGGCCGGGTTCCAGCGCCGCCGGTAAGCAGTGCCGACCGCAAGCCCGAGCGAGCCGGCGATCGCCGTCTCCACGACGATCCCGACTCCTCCGACGAGAAACGAGACCGAGCTGGCCGCGAACATCGCCACCACCGCTGTCCGTGCTCGCTGGCGGGCTGCGAGCGCCGCGAACGGAACGATCGCCAAGCCCTGAAAGGCCGCGCCGACGAGCGGCACGAACCAGCCAAGTACTTCGAGGACGAGCCCGAGGTCGCCGAGAACGGCGGCCTCTGCGAGCTCGGACGGTCGCAAGGCACCGCGCAGCTCGTGCCGGACGGCGTGAGCGATCGTTGCCGTGGTGCTTTGGCCCGCGGCACCACCGGGCTCCGCACGTGACCCGGCGCCCGCCGCGACATCGAAGGACGCGAGTCCCGGGCGCCGGGACGGATCGCCGGCCGTGGCCTCTCCCATCACCTTCAGGCTTGCAGGTCCAAGAGGTGTTCTGTGTGCATCAGGCCAGCTACGCTCGCCCTGCGGGCCCGGATGGCGGAATGGC
>PLIM01000007.1:0-803 GCA_003139355.1 Acidimicrobiaceae bacterium
TCGAGAACCGCAATGCGGTCGGCGGTCCTCGCCGTCTGCAGGCGGTGCGCGATCACGACCGTGGTACGGCCGTGCGAGACGAGCTGCATGGCGGCGGTGACCCGGGCCTCCGTGGCAAGGTCGAGGTTCGACGTCGCCTCGTCGAGAAGCAGGATCGCCGGATCGACGAGCTCGGCCCTGGCCAGGGCGATCAGTTGGCGCTGGCCCGCCGAGAGCGACCGCCCCCGCTCGGACAAGACGTGGTCGTAACCGCCCGGGAGGCCAAAGATCAACTCGTGGGCACCGACAGACAAGGCGGCTGCCTTGACCTCGTCGTCGGTGGCATCGGGTCGACCGTAAGCGATGTTGTCACGGATCGTGCCCGTGAACAGGAACGCTTCCTGGGGCACATAGCCGAGCTGGCACCGGTAGTCATGAAGTTCGAGCGACCGCAGGTCCCGGCCATCGGCCCGCACGCCCCCCTGGTCGGGATCGTAGAAACGTGCCAACAGCTTCATCACCGTCGACTTGCCGGCCCCGGTCTCCCCGACGAGTGCCACAGTCTCGCCGGCACCGATCTCGAGGTCAATGCCCTTCAGGGCCTCCGGCAAGGGACGCCGGTCGGCGTCGTCGCTCACGAGAAGCCTCGGGTCGGCGGGTCCGCTCCGGCGGGCGCCGGCCCTCGGCCCGGGTCGCCTGAAAGCCGAGGGGTAGGCGAAGTGCACGGCCTCGAGGCGCAAGGCCCCGCTCAGCCGCCCAGGCCTCTCGGCGTCCAGCGCGTCCGGGGTGAGCGTGTCGAGTGACATCAGCTCGGCGATCCGCCC
>PLIM01000007.1:822-22177 GCA_003139355.1 Acidimicrobiaceae bacterium
GCCACCCGGGTGTCGAGGTACTGCTGGCCGAGGTGACGAAAGCGCCGCCTTGCCAGGTCCTCGTGCACGAATGCCTGCGACTCGCGAACTCCCGACAGGCTCTCTTGGAAGTCGGCGTTCACGACGGCGATGCGGTCGCGGGCGAGCTCGTAGGTCCGGGCCGCCTTGCGGCGGAACACGACCGTGGCGAAGGCCAGCGGGATGACCACGCTCATGGTGACCAGGGCAAGCCGCGGGTTGAGCACGAAAAGGGCGACACCGACACCGACGAAGGTGCACATGCTCACGAGGGCCGAGAGGAGGCCGTTTTGTATGAGCGACTCGAACTGGTCGATGTCGGTGGTCATCCGGGTCATGATCCGGCCCGCCATCTCCCGCTCGTAGTAGTCGAGCGACAGCCGCTGGAGGTGCGCCCAGATCCGGATGCGCAACGACATCATGACGCGCTGGGCGGTGCGCCCGGTCACGAACGTCGATCCGATCTCATCGATCAGGTCAGCGAGCGTGATGACGAGATAGATCGCCGACGCGACCAGGACCACCGCCTTCGAGCCGGTGGCGACACCGTTGTCGATGCCCTCTTTCACGAGGATGGGCCCGGCCAGGGACGCCAGGGCGTCGAGAGCCACGAGCAACAGCCCGAGCCCGAGTGGTCGGCGGTACTCGCTGAGCAGCGTCCGGAGGCTGAAGTGGCGCACACGGCGCGTCTCGGCCTCGAGGTCGACACTCGGGAAGTCTCGGACCGGCCTGAGCGCGGCTACCCTCGCCAAGAGCTCCGGAGTGGGTGCCAGGTTCAGGCGCCATCCGCCGCCTGTGCGCAGGCCTGGGCCCATGCTCGGCGCTCCGACACTGCGGAAGGACTTCACCGGCGGCACCTGTGGCGAAGCTGGGACGGGCGCCGGCGGGCTGATGGCGGCGAGCACCTCGATGCGATCGCCGACCGCTTTGGCCTCTTCCTCCTCGAGCCCCGAGAGAAGGGAGCGGTAGAAGGCACTTTGCCCGACGAGCTCCTCGTGCGTGCCGACGTCGACAACGCGGCCCTCGTCGAGGACAGCGATGCGATCGGCGAGGTGCAACGTGGAGCGGCGGTGGGCTACCAGGAGCGTCGTGCGGCTCTGCATGATCACGCGCAGGGCGGAGTGGATCCGCTCTTCCACCTTGGCGTCGACGGCGCTCGTGGCGTCGTCGAGGATGAGGATGCGCGGGTCGGAGAGGATCGCCCGGGCGAGCGCCACCCGTTGGCGTTGACCGCCCGACAAGGTGAGCCCTCGCTCTCCGACGACGGTGTCGTAGCCCCTCGGCAGCTCTTCGATGAACTTGTGCGCCTCGGCAGCCCGTGCGGCGGCCTCGATCTCCTCGAAGGTGGCGTCCGGCCTGCCGTAAGCGATGTTCGCCCTCACCGTGTCGGAGAAGAGGAAGCACTCCTCGAAGACGACGCCGATCTGGCGACGCAGCGACGCGAGCGCCACGTCGCGGACATCGTGCCCGTCCACTCTCACGGTGCCGGAGACCGCGTCATAGAAACGGGGCACCATGTTCGCCAAAGTCGACTTCCCACTACCGCTCGGGCCGACGAAGGCCACGGTCTCGCCCGGTTGGATCTGCAGGCTGACTCCGCGCAACACCGGTGGCCCGTCGTCGTAGGAGAACCCAACGTCGTCGAAGACGATCTCACCCGCGAGCGGCGGCAGCTCGACAGCACCGGGGGGATCGACGATCGCCGGCTTCAAGTCGAGCAACTGGAAGATCCGCTCGACGCCCGCCCGTGCCTGCTGGCCGATGGTCAGGATGCCGGCGAGCATGCGGGCCGGGGCCACGAGCTGGGTCAGATAGGTCGAGAACGCGAGGAAGGTCCCGAGCGAGATCTCGTGGCGGATGGCCAGGTACCCGCCCAGCGCAAGGACGCCGACCTGGCCGAGACTAGGGATGGCCTCGAGCAGGGGCTGGTAACGCGACTCGAGGCGGACCGCCCGCATCTGGGAGCCGTAGAGCTTGGTGGCGGCGGCCGTGACGCGCTCGAGCTCCCGGCGCTCTTGGCCGTAGGCCTTCACGAGGCGGACCCCGTTCACGTCCTCGTCGACGATCTGGGCGACATCGCCTTCTCTCTGCTGGCCGTCCCAGGTGGCGGGGAAGACCCGCCACCGCATCCGGTAGGAGATGAACAACAACGTCGGGGCCACGAGCACGCTCACGACGGCAAGCAGCGGGGAGAGGTAGAGCATGACCCCGAGCGAAAGGACAAGCATGAGGATGTTGCCGCTCATGATCGGGAGGAAGCTGAGAAGGCCCTGCACGAGCATGGAGTCGGAGTTCGCCCGGGCGACGAGCTGGCCCGTCGGCATGCGGTCGAGGTTGGCGAAGTCGAGCCGCTGCAGGTGGTCCTGCATGGCGTTGCGCAGGTCGTACTGGACGTCGAGAGCCACGCGGCCACCCCGGTAACGGCGGAAGTAGGTACCGACGAAGGTCACTACGCCCAGGCCCAGCAATGCCGCGAGCCAGGGCGCGAGCGGCGATGAGTGCCTCAGGATCACGTTGTCGACGATCTGGCGCTCGATGAGCGGGACGATCACCTGGGCAACGCCGCCGGCGATGGCGCCGGCGAAGGCGATCACGAGATTGCGCTTGTGAACGAGCACATAGCCGCCGAGGCGCCTCACCCAGCCACGGGGAACCCCGGCCGCCTGGTCGGTCGCCCGGCCGGCTGGTTCTTCGGCCTCCTTCTCGACCGCTGTTCTGCGGCTCACCGGCGTCGTTCCGCGGCCGCCTGGTCGATCGCCCTGGCGAGGGCAACCAGCGCGTCGATCACGTCGTCTCGGCGTCCTGCACGGGCCGCAAGCGCCTCCAGGGCGGACGTCATCGCCAGCTGCGCCCTTTCGAGCATCTCCGTGCCCGCCTCGGTGAGGCTGAGCTGGACGGCCCGCTGGTCGCCCGCGATGGTCGAGCGAACCAGCAACCCGCGCGAACAGAGAGTCTCGACCGAGGCGCTCACGGTGGGCTTGCCGAGCGCGAGGCGAACGGCGACCCGGCTAGCCCGCTCGTCCCCGGCGGCGATGGCCGACAGCACACGGTAGTGGGCGAGGCTCAACCCGCCCGAGGCCCGCTCCATGACCCTCGACGCCCTCGTGAGCGCCTGGACCGCCTCGACGGTCCGGGCCTCGGCCGTGCGGCCTGTTCTGTTTGGGACCGGCCCGCTACCGGGCGGAGCGGCACTTACCCGGGCGGGACTTGAACCCGCTGGTCCAGTCCAGTTCCTTGGACGCACCACTGAAGCAGTCTAGACAAGATGGTTCGACGGTCGAACCATCCCTGTGAGCTCTGCCCGGTCGCGGCCGGGGTTCGCGCCAGTTCCAACTGGTACCCTTAGGGGTATGTTCAATCACAGCTGGCACCCTCCGTCAGGAGTCGCCGGGAGGTTCTCGTGAGTCGCGAGCATTGGGACGAGCGGTACGGAACCGAGCAACTGATCTGGAAGGCCGACCCGAACCGCTTTCTCGTCGAGGAGATGGACGCGCTCCGCCCGGGTCGGGCACTCGACGTTGCCTGTGGTGAGGGCCGCAACGCGGTATGGCTCGCCTCGAAGGGTTGGCGCGTCACCGGCGTCGACTTCTCTCGCGCCGGGCTGGCCAAGGCACGGCGGCTGGCGGCCGATCGAGGGGTGGAAGTGGCCTGGGTCGAGGCCGATGTCGTCGAGTGGCAGCCTCCGGCGGCCTCATTCGACGCCGTAGTAGTGATGTACCTGCACCTTCCCGCGGAGCAACGCCGCCAGGTACTCGCACATGGCGCAGCCGCCTTGGCCCTCGGCGGAGTCCTGCTCGTGGTCGGCCATGACACCTCCAACCTCCTGGAGGGAGCCGGTGGGCCACAGGACCCGGCAGTCCTGTTCGGACCGGAGGAGATCACCGAGGATCTTTCCGGCCTTCAGATCGGGCGAGCGGAGCGGGTCACGCGCACCGTGGTCACCGACGCTGGTGAAGCGACCGTCATCGACGCGCTCGTTCGGGCGGTGCGAGCTTGCTGATGACCCGAGGAGACAGCCTGCTGCTCAGGCGAGCTTCATGAACATTCTCTGCACGGCGTCAAGGGGATAGCCGTCCGCCTCGGCTTGCTCAGGGTGCTCCACGCAATAGGTGAGACCGGCGGCGACCAGCCGGAAGCCCGCCTGCTCCAGTGCCTTGGAGGCCGCGGACAGCTGCGTCACGACGTCGCGGCACTCGCGGCCCTCGTCGAGCATGCGTTCCACTCCCTGGACCTGGCCGGCAACTCGGTGCAGACGTTTGCGGACATCGTCCACGACCTCATCGGGAAGCTGCATCGCGAGCTCCTCTCGTGGTTTCCCGCCCTCCGGAGCGAGAAAGTGCTTCTCCGGTCATCGTTCTCGTTTCTCTCGCTCTGCTCAGGCGCAACAATTGCCAGCAGAGGCCCGGCACGATGATACCCGTTAGGGTATCGTGACCAGCGAGCGGCCAGGAACAGAAGGAGCGCGCAGTGCGCTCGGTCGCTTCGTTGTCATGCTTCTCGTCGCCGCTAGGTCCTCGAGGTCGACACCGTGCTAAACGGGCGAGCACGAAGACCCAGGGAGTCGGGCGCCCGCGTACGACGGCGCAAAGTCGCGGTCGGGGGTGAAATCACCGGTCCGCGGATCCTGGACGTAGGCGACCGGCGCCGGCTCACCGCCCGCGATACGTGCGACTGCAACGATCAAGCGGCTGACATCAGCCTCGGTCGTGTTGATCCCGGCGCTCGCCCGAACTGCCCCGGGCATCCGCGTACGGTCGCCCTGGCGCACCTCGTGCCGGAAGTCGAAGACCTCGTCATCGGTGAGGCCGAGAAGCCGCATCATGTAGGGATGTGCGCAGAAGCAGCCGTGCCGCACGCCGATTCCGTCCTCGGCCGACAGTCGGGCCGCCACGAGGCCGTGCGAGAGACCTTCCACGGTGAAGGCCACAACGGGCAGGGTGTCGGTCCGGAGGTCCGGCCCGAGGACGTGCACTCCCGGGATGGCCGCCAGCCCATCGCGCAAGAGGTGGCCGATATGGCGGTCGTGGGCGATGATCGCCGGCCAGCCCATCTCGGCGAGGCCGTCGATCGCAGCGTGCAACGCCACCGCCCCGACCACGTTCGGAGAGCCCGCCTCCTCGCGGTCGGGGGGATCAGTCCAGGTGACGTCGTCAAGCTCGACGAGATTGACCGAGCCGCCGCCGGCCAGAAAGGGGTCACCGTCCGCGAAGGCCTCGCGAGGCCCAATCAGCACGCCCGCGCCGAAGGGCGCGTACATCTTGTGGCCGCTCCAAGCGACGAAATCGGCCCTCGGGGGAAGGGGACGGTGAGGCGCGAGCTGGGCACAGTCGACAGCCACAGGGACTCCTCGGCGGTGGGAGGCGTCGATGATCTCCTCGATCGGCGGTAGCCATCCGGTGACGTTCGAAGCGCCGGTGATGGTGAGCAGGCGGGGCTTCGGGAGCCGGTCCAGTTCAGCTGCGACGTCGCCAGCAGCGAAGGTCCCGTCGCTTCGGCACTCGACGTAGCGGCGCTTGGCTACGCGAGACCACGGCAGGAGATTGGAGTGGTGTTCGACGACGGACGTGACGACAACGTCGTCGGGACGCAGGCGCAGGCGGTAGGCCAAGTGGTTTATGGCTTCGGTCGTGTTGCGGCAGATGATCGCGATGTCGTCGCTGCCTTCGCGTCCGGCGAACGAAAGCGCCGCTTCACGTGCACTCTCGTACGCGTCAGTTGAAAGCTGAGACTTGTAGCCGGAGCCACGATGGACACCCGAGTACGACGGGAGGAACTCCTCGACACGACGGAGCACGAGCTCGAGCACGCCCGATGACGCAGCAGTGTCGAGCGCGACATACGGGCGTTCGTGGCCGTCGATGCACGGCACGAGCATCCCGTCGCCAACCAGCGGAAGGGGAAACCTGGTCACGATCCTCCTATCTCTCGACGCCGATGCCGTTGACCTGACGCCCCGACACCGATCCGGGGCATTCCGACGGACGCGACTCGGGATCGAGAGATTCTTACACCTAATTCTATTGATTCGCTGGTTTCCACGGTATTGAGGTAGCATGGCCGATGATGAGCTCGAGAAGCGCGACACTCCCGAAGACCGACCCGGGCGACTTCGGTTGGCGTCTTCGTGGCAATCCGATCAGCGTACTGCCGGACAAGTCCTTTGAGCTCGCCGCTGCCAACCCAGACAGCTCTTTCCTCAAGCCCTACTGCCTGGACGTCGCGACCCTCCAGTCGTGCCTGCAGTGCGGTGCATGCACCGCGACATGCGACCTTGCCACTGAGGAGGGGCTCTTCCCCCGCCAGCAGGTGACCTTCGTCCGCCTTGGGCTGCAGGACCGTCTCGCCGCTGACCAGAACATCTGGCACTGCTACGGCTGCACCGAGTGCTCCACCCGGTGCCCGTCCGGCGCAAAGCCGGCAAGCATCATGAGCGCGCTCAGGCAGTTCGCCACCGACCGCTACGCGTATCCGCGCGTGCTGGCACGTGTCGTCAACAACCGGCGCTCCTTCTGGCTGGTCTACGTGGCCACCGCCGCTTTCCTCGTAGCGATGATCTCCGCTACCGGCGCGTTCAGTCCCGGGCCCGGGCCTCTCCGCTACGCAGGCATGCTCCCGGACTCGGCACTCATCCCTGTGTTCTCGGTCCTCACGGTCCTGCCGCTGATCGCGATAGCTGTCGGGGCTGCCAGGGCCTGGCGCGCATGGTACGAGAGTTCGCTCTGGACAACCAGGCCGCGGATCTTCGGGCGCTCGATGCAAAGAGCGGTCGCCGAGATCCTCGCGCACAGGAAGCTCGCCACCTGCAACGAGCGCCGGCTCAGGCCTTGGGCCCACCGGGCGGTCCTCTTCGCCTTCCTGGGCCTCGCGGTCATCTCCGGCGTGATGGCACTGCTCCTCCTGGCGGGACGTCCTTACCCGTTGTCGATGGGCAACCCGCTCAAGGTGTTGAGCAACGTCTTCGCCGCGTTGCTGATCGGTGGCACGGGCTACTTCCTGCTGTTGCGCATCGCCGACGCCGCGCGGGGCAACCGCAGCACCTTCTTCGACTGGGCCTTCCTCGTGAACGTGCTGCTTGCCGGGGTCACTGGGGTAGCCACCGAGGTGCTGCGCGCAGCGGACGTGCGCGCTTGGGCCTACCCGGTGTACTTCGTCCACCTGGTGATCGTCTTGGCGTTGGTCGTGACTCTCCCCTATACCAAGCTGGCTCACGCCGTCTACCGCTTGCTGGCGGTCGCCGGCAGGGAGTACGAGGTGCTCCTCGCCACAGAGCCTTCGCTCGCAGAACATGTCCCGTCCCACTGGGCGAGCAACGGCACCGCGCCCGGTCTCGTGTCGACCCGGCACATCGGGCAAGCCGGCCTGCAACTGGTTGAAGCGTCACCGGTCACTCCGGAGCACCTCCTCGGAATGGGGCATGAGGAGCTTGCCGCCTACGCGGACGACGAGATCGCCACGGCCTACTACACGCTGCGCGATGAGGCCGAGCCGCGGGGGGAGGGAAGTTACTACCCGAACATCAAGCGCCTCTCGGGCAGCGCCTTCGAGCGCGAGAAGGACAGGCGGGAGATCAGGGCGCTGGTGGGACAGCCAGACAAGACCGAGTGGCAGGCTTGGTACGAGGAGGCGGCCGAGCAGCCCTGCACCTGGTGGCTCGAGAACCATCTGGTGGCCCGCCACGCCCTGACGACCTGCCTGTCATGCGGCATGTGCACATCGGTCTGCCCGGCAGCCGAGCACTACGAGGAGTACGACCCGCGTTGCATAGTGGACGCGGCCCTCTCAGGCGACGAGGACCGCCTCGTCGATCTGCTCAAGTCCGACATCATCTGGTACTGCGCCCAGTGTGGCTCCTGTAATTCGCGCTGTCCAGAGCAGAACGACATCATGGGCCTTGTCGGATCGCTGCGCTGCCTGGCGCAGCTGAAGGGCTACCACGTGGAGAGCGTGCGGGGCAGGCAGCAGTACGCCGGCCGCCACCTGTGGGCCGCCAACCTGTGGAACCGGGCCGTCAGCCTCTACTTCCGCAACGGCGACCCGGCTGCACACCCGGACTTCGGGCCGCGTTACGCGCGCTGGCAGGCCGAGCTGGAGGAACAGTTCATCCGAGTCGGCGGCCAGCCCGACATGGACGGGACCTTTGCCGGGCGCAAGGTGACACCGGAGACCCTTGCTGAGCTGAGGAGCTGCATTCGCGCCGGGGGAGCCCTTTTCCTCTGGGACAAGATCGAGGAGCACGCCGCAGCAGACGCCGCGACGCTCGGGCTCGACCTCGACCAGTACTACGACAAGGTCAGGACCGAAGGATGACGCCTTGAACACCACGAACACGATGAACACGGCCAAGACCACCGACCGCCTGGCACCACAACCGCGCGAGGCGACCGTGATCACCCGCCGCCATGTCAAGCCCATCCCCGACGACGGCTTCTACTTGACCTCGAGCTGCGTCATGGGAACGTTCGCTCCCGCCGTCGAGCCCCTTGTGGCACGCGTGTACGACCTCCTCGGCCGGCGCTGGGCCATGGGCGGGACCGGAGCGGCGTCGCTGAACACGTGCTGCTCGGGCATAGTCACCCACGGCAACGTCTTCACGGTCGAAAGCTCCTTGCTGGTAGTTGCCAGGCTGTGGTCAGTGTGCGCCGAGGCAGGTCTTGAGAACATCACGACCGTGTGCGTCACGTCGTTCGCCATGCACAACGAGATCCTGGAGCTGCTCCACAAGGAACCAGGCCTGGCCGAGAAGGTGGACAAGGCCCTCTTTGACGCCTGCGGGCGGCGGCTGATCCTGCCGAGCAACATCGTGCACTGCAGCGACGTCTTCTACCGGTACCGGGCGCAGCTCGCGGGGCTCATGAAGTACCGGCTCGTCGACAAGGCCACGGGCCGACCGCTGAAGGTGGTGGACCACGTTGGCTGCCACTACAACAAGATCTTCCCTGGCAAGTCGGTGGGCGGGACCGAGTACTGCGACGTCCTGGCCGCGATGATCCGCGAGTGGGGCGGGGACGAGGTCGATTACCCCGAACGCCGGCATTGCTGCGGCATGGGGTTCCGCCAGTGCATGATCCGCCCGAACCGCAGCTTCACGGTGGCCTGCGCCCGCAAGAAGTTCGAGAGCATGGCTCCTTTCGCCCCCGACCTTATCCTCACCAACTGCCCAGGCTGCAGCCTTGTCCTCGACCGCGAGCAGTGGGCTGTCAACGAGACGACGGGCGCCAGATTCCAGATCCCTGTGCTCAACTACGCGGAGCTGGCAGGCCTGCTTCTCGGCTGGGACCCGTACGACGTCGTGGGGCTGCAGGGCCACACCGTGCCGGTGGAGCCGCTGCTGGAACGGATAGGAATCCCCCAGTCGTCTCGGCCGGCGTACCTGCGTGGCGATGCGGCGGCTCCGTCACCGGCGGCTCGCGCAGCGGCGGCCCGCGTGAGCTTGGGAACCGGTGCGAGATGAACAGCCCCGTGTTGGTCCTCGGCGGTGGCGTGACCGGTATGCACGTGGCAACGGCCCTCGGCGAACTGGGCTACGCCTCGATCCTCCTCGAGAAGACGTCGAAGCTCGGCGGCCGCGTGCGTCGGCTGTCGCGCACATTCCCCTTCTTCGATGACGACGGTTTCAACGACGGCCTCGAGTTCACCTCTCAGATCGAGGACGAGATGAGGGCTCATCCCTGTGTGGACGTACGCATGGAAACGACCCTCGCCAGCCTCGAAGGTGAGTTCCCCAATTTCCGGGCCATCTTGAGCGACCAGACGAGCGAGACGGTGAGCGCCGTCGTCATCGCCACCGGGTTCGAGCCGTTCGATCCTTCGGACCTCGAGGAGTACGGGTACAGCCGCTACCCGAACGTCGTGACGGGACCTGAGCTCGAATGGCTTCTCAACCCGCGCGGCCCGACTCACGGAGAGATCAGGCGCCCTTCTGACGGCAAGACGGTCGACCGGATGGCGATCGTCTTCTGTGTCGGCTCGCGCAACCGGCGGATAGGGGCGCCGTTCTGCTCACGCATCTGCTGCTCCTACAGCACCAAGCAGGCCCTGACTGTGCTCGATCGCAACCCGGAGGCCGAGGTCACCTGTTTCTACATGGACGTGCGCACCTACGACCGCGGCTTTGAAGAGATGTACTCGCTGGCCCAGGAGCGGGGGATCCGCTACGTCCGCGGTCGCGTGTCGGGGTGCAAGGAACTACCCGGCGGCGACATAGTTGTCCGCGCCGAGAACACTCTCATCCAGAAGATCTTCTCGGATCGCTTTGACCTGGTCTCGCTCTCGACTGGCATGCGGCCGTGCCTAGACGTGGACAAGCTTGCCGACGTGCTCCAGATCGGGCGGGCGCCGGACGGCTTTTTCGCCAGCCGCGAGTGGTTCAGGTACCCGCACGACTCGACGAGGGAGGGCATCCTTGTCGCGGGCTGCGCCGCAGGGGTGAAGCCCATTCGCAACTGCATCATCGACGGTAGCGCGGCCGTGGCCCGGGTCGCAGGCTTGCTTCGCCGGGAAACGGCAGTGGCGGCAACCTCGGGGAAGAGCTGACAGGATGACCGGAGGGAACCGCCCGGGGAAGAGGTAGGAGTCGGTGCGCTACGGATTCGTGATCGACAACCGCAAGTGCATCGGTTGCCACGCCTGCTCCGTAGCCTGCAAGGCCGAGAACCAGGTACCTCTAGGTGTTTTCCGGACCTGGGTCCGATGTGTCGACAAGGGGCAGTTCCCCAACACGCGCCGCCACTTCCAGGTGACGCGATGCAACCACTGCGACAACCCGCCCTGCGTCGCCGTCTGCCCCGTGGCTGCGATGTTCAAGCGCAGCAACGGGATCGTTGACTTCGACCCCTCGCGCTGCATCGGCTGCAAGGCGTGCCTGCAGGCCTGCCCCTACGACGCCATCTACGTGGACCCCGAACGCGGGACGGCGGCCAAGTGCCATTTCTGCGCTCACCGGGTCGATGCAGGCATGGAGCCAGCGTGCGTGGTGGCCTGCCCCGAACAGGCGATCGTCGCCGGCGACATCGACGACCCGACGAGCGAGATCTCGCGGCTGGTCCATCGGGAACCAGTCAGAGTGCGCAGGCCCGAAAAGCAGACACGGCCCAAGCTCTTCTACATCGGGGCAGAGGCGGCGGTAATCGTCCCGGGCCAGGCTCGCAACGTCGGCACCTATCTTTTCGCCACGGTCAACACCAAGGCACGCCGGGCACCCTTGCAGGCCGGGCCTGGCCCCTGGTCTGGGCCCACGGTGCCCGCGATCGTGTCCTACGACGTGGAGCACCTACGGCCGTGGGGCTGGCAGGTGCCGGCCTACTTCTGGACCAAGTCGGTCTCGGCCGGCGTCTTGGCACTCCCAGCGCTGGCACGCGCCACAGAGGGGCTGGCGATCGGACCAAGGTTGGAAACAGTGCTCGGACTGACCGGGGTCGTCTTCATGGCGCTCACTGTGGCCCTCTTGGTCTCCGATCTCTCCCGCCCGGAGCGCTTCTTCCAAGTACTCATGCACCCCCAGCCGCGCTCCTGGGTCGCCCGCGGCGCGTTCCTCCTCTTGGCGTACGGTGTTCTCTGCACGTGCTTCTTCTTGTCCTCGTGGGCCGGCGCCGGCAACGTGGCCTCAGCGCTGTTCTGGCCCACAGCGTCGGTAGGCCTGCTGGCGGCTGTCTATACGGCTTTCCTCTTCGGCCAGTGCAAGGGGCGCGACCTTTGGCAGACCCGGCTCCTGCCGCTGCACCTGGTGGCCCAGTGGGTGCTGGCGAGCAGCGCGGTCCTGACGCTCCTCCCCGGTTCGCTCGGGGTCACCCCGAGACTGCGCCATGCTGCGGTGGTGGGACTGGCTGTCGGGCTCCTCGCGCACGGGTTGATAGTGCTCGGCGAGATGGCCATGCCTCATGCCACCGACAGCGCCCGCCGGGCTGTCAGCATCGTCACGCGCGGATCGCTGCGGGACATCTTCTGGATCGGAGCGATCGGTGCCGGTTGGCTGCTGCCGGCTGTGCTGCTCGCCGCCGGTCGCAACTCACCACTTGTCCTGGGGATTGCAGGGGCCGGCGCTCTCGCGGGCCTGTTGGCGTTCGAGTGGTGTTTCGTCATGGCGGGCCAGAACGTGGCCAACAGCTGAAAGCGAGGCCCAAGTGGAAGACGAGCTCCAGCTACCGAGGAACCAGCTCCGTTCGTATCCGCCCGTAGACAGCTGGTCCGACTGGGTCGAGCACGACCCTCAAGCCTGGCCCAAGAAGGCTGAGCGTCACTACAGGCTCATCCCGACGATCTGCTTCAACTGCGAAGCGGCGTGCGGGCTGCTTGCCTACGTCGACAAAAGGACGGGTGAGATCGCCAAGATCGAGGGCAACCCCGTGCACCCTGCAAGTCGCGGACGCCTCTGTGCCAAGGGCCTCGCGATAATGAACCAGCTCCAGTCCGCGGACCGCGTGCTCTACCCGATGAAACGCAAGGGCCCGCGCGGCTCCAACCAGTGGGAGCGCACCACCTGGGACGAAGTGCTCGAGACATTCGGCGCGCGGATCCGAAGAGCAATCCGGGAGGGGCGAGGCGAGGAGGTCATGTACCACGTGGGGCGCCCTGGGCACGACGGTTACATGGAGCGCGTGCTGCAGGGCTGGGGGGTAGATGGGCACAACTCCCACACCAACATCTGCTCGGCCGCAGCCCGCTTGGGGTACTTCCTCTGGCAGGGCGCAGACCGGCCCTCGCCGGACTACGCGAACGCCCGCTGCATCCTGCTCATCTCCGCCCACTTGGAGGCCGGCCACTACTTCAACCCGCACGCGCAACGGATCATCGAAGCCAAGATGGCCGGTGCCAAGCTCATCGTGATCGACCCCAGGCTCTCGAACACGGCCTCGTGTGCCGACTCATGGCTTGCCCCGCATCCCGGCACCGAGGCCGCAGTGCTCCTGGCCATGGCCAAGGTGATCCTTGACTCCGGCCGGTTCGACGCCCGGTTCATGCGTCAGTGGGTCAATTGGGAGGACTACGAGGCTGACGGTTTCGTCGCGCGCGGGAAGACCTTCGAGGAGTTCATCACCGCCCTGAGAACGCACTACGCCCGCTATACCCCCGAGTTCGCCGAGCGGGAAAGCGGCGTCCCGGCTGAGGCGATCGCCCAGGCGGCACGAGACGTCGCGGACGCCGGGAGCCGGTTCGCATCGCACGTGTGGCGCGCTTGCGCCGCCGGCAACCTGGGAGGCTGGCAGTCAGCGCGCGCCCTCGTGCTGCTCCAGGCCCTCACCGGCTCGCTGGGCACCCGCGGCGGTCTCTCCCCCAACAGCTGGGACAAGTTCGTGCCCGAGCCGTTCAAACTGCCCCCTGCGCAAGAGCATTGGAACGAGATGCTCTACCCGCCCGAGTGGCCGCTGAGCCACCACGAGATGTCACAGCTCCTGCCTCACTTCCTGAAGGAGGGGCGCGGCCGGCTGGACGTGTACTTCACCCGAGTGTTCAATCCTGTCTGGACTTTCCCCGATGGCTTCTCGTGGATAGAGGTGCTTCGCGACGAGCGGCTGGTCGGGCTGCACGCCGCTCTCACCCCGGTCTGGAGCGAGACCGCCGCTTTCGCCGACTACGTGCTGCCGATGGGGCTCGCCTGCGAACGGCACGACATCCAGAGCCAAGAGACCCAGGCCGGCAGCTGGATCGGGTTCCGCCAGCCCGTGGTGAGGGTGTTCCAGGAACTCGAGCACGGTGAGAAGGTCCGCTACTCCTACGAAGCCAACCCGGGTGAGGTCTGGGAAGAGGACGAGTTCTGGACAAGCCTTTCCTGGCACATCGACCCCGACGGCTCGATGGGCATCCGACAGTGGTTCGAATCGCAGACCGAGCCCGGCACGCCGGTGAGCGTGGACGAGTACTACGGGCACATTTTCGACCACTCGGTCCCGGGCCTTCCCGCTGCTGCAGCCCAAGAGGGGCTGACTCCGCTCCAGTACATGCGCAAGTACGGCGCCTTCGAGGTCGCCCGGGACGTGTACTCGGTCAACGAAGCCCCGCTGAGCGGCGCTGACGCCACCACCCAGGAGGGCGACCTGCTCAGCAAGGACGGCCACGCCGTGGGCGTGCTCGTTGGTGGCCGTCCCGTGGTCGGCTACGAGACCCCTTCCCGCAAGCTGGAGCTCTACTCGACCACGATGCGCGACTGGAAATGGCCGGAGTTCGCGCTGCCCGAGTACATCCGGAGCCACGTCGGGCCGGAGGCTCTGGCCGTCGCCGGCGGGAAGACGGCCGGCCCGAGCGGGGATGGCATGCCGCTGGTCGAGTGGCCGCCGCACGCTCGCGGTGATGTCCTGGTGCTGGTGCCCACTTACCGGTTGCCCACGCTCATCCACACGCGCAACAACAACGCAAAGTGGCTTTTCGAGATCTCCCACAAGAACCCGCTCCTCATGTCGAGCACCGACGCTTCGAGGTTGCAAGTGAGGACCGGTGACCTCGTCAAGGTGCACACGGAGATCGGGTGGTTTGTCATCTCGCTCTGGGTCACCGAGGGGCTCAAACCAGGGGTGGTCGCCTGCTCGCACCATCTGGGCCGCTGGCGCCGGGACAGAGACGAAGCGATCGAACGTTGGGGCAGCTCGGTCGTGAGCGTCGAGGAGCCGGAGCCCGGTAAGTGGATGCTCCGGGTGAAAGAAGCGACCCAGCCGTGGACCAGCTCGGACCCCGACTCCCAGAGGATCTGGTGGTCCGACACCGGTGTCCACCAGAACCTGACCTTCCCAGTCCACCCCGATCCGGTCTCGGGCATGCATTGCTGGCACCAGGTGGTCAAGGTCGAGAAAGCTGGCGGGGACGACCGCTATGGCGACGTCTTCGTCGACACAGCGCTGGCGCACCAGGTGTACCTGAAGTGGAAGAGCCTCTGCCGCCCTGCTCCGGGCCCAGGCGACCTGCGCCGGCCGTTGTGGTTCGCGCGGGTTGCCCGCCCCGCGCCCGAGGCGTACCTGATGAGTCCCGCCGGCTGACCTCCCCGGTGAGGTGGCGCTGGGAGGGCGCGGACTCCGGCTGACCGCCCCGCGAGGGCTGCTGTGACCACCTTCAGTCACAAACTACCGCGGCGACCGGGACGCACCGTCAGGCGGGCGTGGACACCGCCATCATCGGTACCCTCCTGTCATGTCCTTCTACCCACCCAAGATGTCATGACTGCCACACCGGGTGGGGAGCGCTGGCAGCTCTTGTCACGAATGGTCGAGGTCCGGTCGCCCTGGTTGTCGATGATCGGCGAGCGGCTGTGCGACGCAACGGGACACGAGCGCGAGTACTGGCGAGTGGAGAAGCCCGACTCGCTCCTGGTGATCACTATCCAGAACGGTCGGCTGGTCCTGCCGGCATGCTCTTATCGTCCAGGCGTGGGTAGGGCGACCCTCGACTTTGCCGGTGGCAGGCTCGAGGATCCTTGCATGATCGGGGAGACAGCCCAGGCGATCGTGCGGCGGGAATTCAACTTGGGTGACGGTGATCTCTTCGTGTCCCAGGAGGAGCTGAACCGCACCGGCTGGGATGTCGACAGCTCATCGTCCAGCCAGCGTGTCTACGGGATTGTCGCGGAACTGCCTGGGGAGCTACTCGTTCCGGAGCACAGTGTCGGAGCTTGCTACCCGGCGACAGCTCCGGGCGCGCGGGAGCTGCTTCGCGACCTCGTCTGCCTCCAATGTCGTGCGATCCTGTACGAATGGCTCGAAAAGACTCGCTAGTCGGGACAGTACTTGTTGCGCGTTCACCCCTGTCTTCAAGGCAGCCTTCGCCGCCCATCCCGATTTCGTGCTCGCCGAGGCAGACACCGAGACTGTGACCGACCGCTCGGCCGGATCTGTCAGCGTTCTGCCGTTCTTGCGACGGGACTCGGACCCGATCGGCAAGTTGAGAGAGGGCTCATTTCGCCTCGACAGCCACACCGGCGGTGAACCAGCTCCACGATTTCGGGCCCGCGCGCTGCGTTGCTCGACGAGGCGACGGTGAGTCGAGTAGCACTCGTGATTCGGGTTGGCCCGCAAACCCCGCAGTCGGGGCTTGGCGACTCCTTACGATGTTGGCGACGCAACCGTCGGCGGTGTCTGAGCTCGGAGGAATGCTGACCATGTCTGGTAGCCGCCGTCGAGATTGCGTGCCTTGATCCCGAGCTCATGCAATAGGGCTGTCGCTGTGTGCCCTCGTTGACCCACCTCGCAATAGACGACCACGGGCCCTTTCCCGAGCGTGTCGAGGTGATCCCGGAGCGAGTCGATCGGCACGTTGACCGATCCTGTGATCGCGCCGGCAGCATGTTCTTCTCGGGTACGCACGTCGAGAAGCATCCATCCCTGCTCGACGAGCGAGTCGATCTCGTGTGGGTCCACCACGTCGCAGTCGCCGCTCAGAACGTTCTCCGCCATGTAGCCGAGAAGGTTGACAGGGTCCTTGGCCGAGGAGAACGGTGGTGCGTACGCGAGCTCGAGGTCTGCGAGACGATCGGCAGTCATGCCGGCCGACATCGCAGTCGCGATCACGTCGATCCTCTTGTCGACACCGTTCCGGCCGACAATCTGGGCACCGAGGATCGTTCCGTCGTCCGGGTCGAAGATGAGCTTGGCAGCCATGCGGGTCGCGCCGGGGTAGTAGGTCGCATGGTCGAAGGGGTGCGAGTGGATTGCTCGGAACGGTCGGCCCGCTGCTCGCAGGCGCCGCTCGCTCCAGCCGACCGTCGCGGCAACGACATCGAAGACCTTCACGATGGCAGTCCCGAGCGATGCGACGGCGTGCGACGGCCGTCCGGCGATGTGGTCGGCGACCCGACGACCCTGGCGATTGGCCACGTTCGCCAACGCAATGAGAGAGGTCGCATGCGACACGGCGTCGGGCTTCTCGACAGCATCGCCAACTGCGTAGATATCCGGGTCGGTCGTCTGGCTCGCTTCGTTGACGGCGATCCCACCACTCGGTCCCAGCTCCAGGCCCGCTAGCTCGGCGAGCCGGACATCGGGTCGGACGCCGATGGCACCGACGACGAGATCAGCGGCGAGGACCCGTCCGTCGGCAAGGGTCACCGTACGTTCGCCTATGGAGGAAACGGTCGCTCCGGTCTTGACACGGACGCCGTGTGCGACGAGCTCGTCGCACACGAGAATCGCAAGCTCCGCGTCGAGCGGAGGGAGCACCTGCGGGGTGGCCTCGACGATCGTGACGTCTATCCCTTGACGCACGAGGTTCTCGGCCATCTCGAGTCCGATGAACCCGGCCCCGATCACGACGGCCGCCGCCGGTGCGATGCCGACGTCGGAGGCGAGGCGTGCTGCATCCTCGACGGTCCGCAGCGTGCGGACCCGGTCGTATCCGGGGATGGGCGGGCGCACAGGGGCAGCGCCCATGCTGAGCACGAGCTTGTCGTAGGCGACGTCAGCTTCCTCGCCTGTGAGCGTCGACCGGGTCGTGACCGTGTGTCCTGCACGGTCGATGGCGACGACCTCGTCATGGACCCTGACATCGAGCCGGAACCTGTCGAAGGCCTGCTCCGGAGTCTGGAGCGTGAGGTCCTCCTCCTCCTCGATGAGCCCGCCGACGAAGTACGGCAGACCGCAGTTGGCGAACGAGACGTGACCGGAGCGTTCGAGGACGATGATGTTGGCATCGGCGTCAAGACGGCGAAGACGAGTGGCCGCCGACATTCCTCCAGCGACGCCCCCGACGATCACAATCGTCTTGGGCAACTGAGTCGTTGCGGGAGTCTCAGCCATCATCATCACCTCTCGTTCTCGAGATCACCAGCAGGCGCGGCGGCTGCTGCTGCTCGCTGTTGGCCCAACGTCGCTCGACGAGAGAACCAGGACTTGCGCTTTGTGGTTGCTGGTCTCGGTGTCTTCTCAGAGCTGCAGCGGCACCGCTCAGCGACCGGCACGCTGTGGAGCACCTGTTCGACGTGGGCACCGCATCCCTTCCAGGTTGGTCGGCCGCATTTCCGACAGGTAACTTGTCTACACATACCCCATAGGGTATCGGAGAGGGCGCTACTTTGCAAGCGGCCACCGCTTCTCCGATCACGGTGCTGGCAACAACCGGCCCTCGAGGTACGCAGCGCCGGCCTGCTCGGGCCGATGGGCTCGACCGGCAACGCCGACGACAGCTCCATGGCTGAGGGCTCGTCTGGCGCGCTCCAACTCGAGATGCTCGACCGTCGTCGTTGGCAGACCCGCCACGAGCTCGCCCTCGCCGTCTTCTCGTAGCTCGTCCTCACTCGCCCTGTGGGTCGGTGAGGTCGTTGACGTATCTTACGTCAGCTTGACAGACAGGGGTCGGCGCTGGGGATCATCCCTTCAGTTGGTAGACACCCATTGAAGATCTGTTCGAGCTTCTCTGCTGGCAGTGGCTTGGCGAACAAGTAACCCTGAGCCCAGTCACAGCCTTCCTGCTTGAGGTGCTTCAGCTGTGACATCTGCTCAATCCCTTCTGCGATGGTCAAGAGGCCGAGCGACTTGCCCAACTGGATCAGGGCATCGAGGAAGCTTGTGCCATCCGAGGTGTCCAGGTGGGCGACGAAGGACTGGTCGATCTTCAATATGTCCGCAGGAAACTCCCGCAGGTAAGAGATCGAGGAGTACCCGGTCCCGAAGTCGTCGATGGCGATGTGCACGCCGAGGTCGGACAGGGCCGTCAGACACTGTGCGGTCGTCACCGAGTCGATCATCAACATCGACTCGGTGACCTCGAGGGTCAGGTAACTCGCGTCTAGAGAGGCGGCTCCCAAGGTCTCGCGGACGTGGTCAATGAGCACGTCGTGGCGGAGCTGGCGGGCGGCCACGTTCACAGATATGCCCACCCGATACCCCAGGTCGTGCCAAGCCTTGACCTGGCGGCACGCTTCCATCAAGACAGAGCGCCCGACGTCGATCATCAGGTCGGAGGTCTCCAGCACGGGGATGAGCTCAACGGGGCCGACCACTCCACGGCCGGGGTGGCGCCAACGCAGGAGAGCCTCGACATCCCTGGGCAAGCCCGTCTCCAGGTCCACGATCGGCTGGTAGACGATGAAGAATTCCCTATTGGCGAAGACATCGGCCAGGTCTCTCTCCAGCGCCATCTGCCTCTTGACGACCTCGTGCATCTCCTGCGCGAAGATCACGTGGCAGTTCTTACCCATCGCCTTGGCTCTGTACATTGCGGTGTCTGCGTCTCGTAACAGCTCTTCGGGGTAGTCGCGTAGCCCGGAGGCGATGCCGATGCTGGCCGATATCGACAAATGGCTCATGGTGGTGTGCCCCAGCCTGAAGGGCTCCCGCAGGACAGTCAGGAGCCTCTCAGCTACGAGGTTGAGCCCTTCCTCTGAGAACGGGCCCTCTGACAGCACGACGAACTCATGGCCGCCGAGCCGTCCCACGGTGTCGAAGTCCCGAACCGTTGCTGAGAGCCGGGCCGCCACGGCCCGCAGCAGCTCGTCGCCGGTGCCGTGGCCCAAGGTGTCGTTCACCCTCTTGAAGTCGTCGAGGTCGATGAAGAACACGGCGATGGACCGGCCTTCACTGCCGGCCCGGCCTAAGAACTGGTAGACCCTCTGGTCGACCAAGAGGCGATTGGGTAGCCCGGTGAGCGAGTCGTGGAGGGCCTGGTGGCGCAACTCGGCGGTGCGCTCCTCGACCAGCTCCAAAGCTGAGCGGCGCGAGGCTATGAGCAGGTGCAACAAGCTGGTCAACAAGATCGTGAGCAACAGGGCGCCCAACAACACCGCCAGCCCCTGGGTGGCTGGAGAAGGGCCGCTGGCCCGATGATCCACCGCCACGTCGAGGACCCACCCCGGGTCGGCGGAGAAGGTGAAGGTCTTGCCGGCGACCCCCGTTGGGGCTGCCCGGCACGCGCCAGTACCGTCGGCTTGGCTCCCGGCGAGGCATAGGCCAGCGCCACAGACACGCCTTTCGCGTTGGCCAACGCAGGGTCGAGGATCTCGTCGGCGGCGAAGATGCCCATCGCCCAACCGGTCAGCGCCTTGGCGCGGCCTTGGGTTGTGGCGGGTACCTGGGGCTCGGCGTAAACCGGGCTGAACTCGATGAAGACGGGGAACGAGCGACGAAGGCGAGGAGAGCCTGGGGGAGGGCCGGCGTGCCGCGCGGGAGCCTGCCCAGCAGCGCGGTGGCCGGCACTACCGACGACCTCCCGGTCGCTGCCAAGGAATCGAGCAGGTTCTCGAACGTCGAGGCGCAGTAGTTCAAATGCGCCGAGAGGTAGGGGGTGGCCCAAGACACCAACAAGTTCTTGAGGAACTGCTGACCGGGCAGCAGCTCGAAAGCGGCCAGGCGGGTCAGGCAATAACCCGGCGCCCCGTTGTACGACCTGACGATCCGGTCCGAGCTGGCCACGCCAGAGGAGGGTCCCGCTGGGTCACCGCTTCAAATTCGGGCAACCCGGCGCGGCTGACACTCTCGACGTAGGCGAAGGCGATGCTCCCCGGGTAGTGCTGGGAGGGGTCGAGCCTGGACAAGATGGCCGCCAACGACCCGTTGGTGAGCTGAGGATGGGTGGCCACCAGGGCGTTCACGGTGGCCAACAGGTCGCTGTCACGCTCCAACGACGACGCCAGGATCGACTTCACGCTTCCCAGCGAAGACGCCGCCGCTCGGCGGCGTTGCGAGCTCACGTAGGCATACCACGCCGAGGCACTGGCGGCGGAAATCGCCACGCCCAACACCAGTACGAAGACGACAAACAGCTTCCACCCGCTGCTCCTAAAACGCAGGTGGTTGGTCAGGCGGGAAAGCCTGTGATTGGCAAGGCCACCGGCGCCACGGGGGGACGGGCCGTGAAGACCCGAGGAAAGGGGCTGCCCGGTCGGGTGAGAGCGGGGTTCCGAGTGCCGGAGCGGTCTGACCAGATCCATTTAGCGGTGCTTTCCTGTCGCCAAGCCGTTGGGCCTATTCCTGAGCCCCTGCTTATATCGACTCCGGACGATCCGTTCTTGAGGCAGGGCAGCTGAAGATTCGGGCATTGGACACGAGCATCGAGGGGAACGCCTCTGCGAATCTTCGACCCACGCCACCGCCTGGCTCGCTGTCCGAACGTGGAGCGCCTGTAGTGGCTGGTTGAGCTTTCACCGACTCGCGGGTCCGGGGTACGGGCTGGGATGCATTACGCGGTCACCCCCATCTCGGATTCAATGCCCGACCGTAAAGGCCTGCGTGAACACCTCCTTGACCGGTGCCAGAAACAAAGCCCAGTAGATCGGGAATTGACCTGCCACCTATCCCAGCAGGTCGGCGACGCGTTCCACCGCAAGAACCTCCAGCTGATCGACGCTGAGCCTCGTGAGAAGCGCTAGCGGCGTCAGAGTTGGCCGCTACTGCGACCCGCCTTGCCGACCAGTCCATTCATGTTTAAC
>PLIM01000076.1 GCA_003139355.1 Acidimicrobiaceae bacterium
AATCGAACCAGTCGAAGCATCCTAGACCTGAATGCTTACCTCGCCACTGCCTCCTCTCACTCGGAAGAGGCAAGCGTCGGCGAAAAACAATGAACGCGCTTATGCGGAGTCAATCAAGAACACCGAGTGCTGTGAGCAGCTTGATCGTGTCCGACGCCGCATAATCCCGGAGTCCGCATAGGAGCTGTAAGTGGACTTCGGGCGTCTCGGTCTCGTCCCTGACGGGGAGCGGCGCCGGGTCTGCCACGGGCTCATCTTCACAGCGGTGTTCAGCCGCCATCAGTTCGTCTGGCCGACTTTCACCCAGACCACCGAAGACGTCATCTGTGGCTTCGAGGCCGCCTGGCGGTTCTTCGGCGGAGTGTTCCCGGTCGTAATCCCCGACAACATGGCCTCGATCGTCACAAAGGCCGAGAACACGGCCCCTAGGTTCAACGACACCTTCTTCGAGTACGCCCAGTCGAGGGGCTTTGTCATCGACGCGGCCCGCGTCGCCACCCCGACCGACAAGCCGAGGGTGGAACGCGTCGTCTCTTACGTCCAGAAGAACTTCTTTGCCGGCGAGAGCTTCATCGACCTTGCCGACTGCCGTGAGCAGGCCGAGATCTGGTACAAACAGACCGCCGGCATGCGCATTCACGGCACGACCCAGTGCCGCCCGGCCGAGGTCTTCCGCCTCGAGGAGCTGGCTCGTTTGGTCCAGCTCCCCGGTCAGCCGTTCGACATCCCGCGTTGGTCAGAGCCGAAGCTGCACCGTGACTTCCACGTGGAGGTGGACAAGGCCCTCTACTCGGCCCCGCACCAGCTCGTCGGCAGACACTTGAAGGCAAGGCCCGACTCCAAGACCGTGAAGCTGTACTTCCGCGGAGAGCTCGTGAAGCTCCATCCGAGAAAACCACCTGGTGGGCGCTCGACCGATCCGGCCGACATGCCGAGCGGGAAGGAGATCTACGCGACGAGAGATCTCGACCGCCTCGCCCACATGGCCGAAGGCCACGGGGAGGCGATCGGCATCTATGCCCGGGCGATCTTGGACACCCCACTTCCCTGGACCAAGATGCGCCAGGTCTATCGCCTCTTGGGACTGGTGAAAAAGTGGGGCCCGGCCCGGGTCGAGTCGGCCTGTCGGCGTGCGCTCGAGGCAGAGGCGATCGACGTGAACCTCATAAGCCGCATGCTGGAACGCGCCAAGGAAGCCGCCGAGCCCGACGCCCGGCCCGAGCCGGTCGTGGTTCAGGGACGCTTTGCCCGTGGTCCTTCTGAGTTCGCGACCGCAAAGCAGGCGAACAGATGACCGCCCCGTCGCCCACAGTCTCGCCCGAGCTCAAGGTGCTCATGCGCCGGCTCCGCCTCGGGCGTTTACTGGACACCTTACCCGAGCGCCTTGCTCTCGCCCGCAGTCACGAGCTCAGCCACGTCGAGTTCTTGGAGCAGCTGTTCTCAGACGAGGTGCAGCGCCGTGACGCCGACTCGGCAGGACTTCGTGCCCGGGTGGCCCATCTTGACCCGCACATGTACCTCGAGGCCTGGGACGAGACGGCCGCGGTCAGCTATGACCGGTCGGTGCTCTCAGAGCTCGTGTCGCTGCGCTTTGTCGACCAGGGCCGGAACGCTTTGATTCTGGGACCAGTCGGGGTGGGGAAGACATTTCTCGCCACTGCGCTCGGTCACATCGCCTGTCGCCGACGGATCAGTGTGCATTTCGAAAGGGCCGACCGTCTCCACAGGCGCCTTAGAGCGGCGCGCCTCGACGCGAGCTACGACGCCGAGATGCGAAAGCTCATCGGGGTCGAGCTTTTGATTCTCGACGACTTCGCCCTCCAGGCACTGGATCCCACCGAGACGGCCGATCTCTACGAGCTTGTCGTCGAGCGCCACCACTCGGCGGCCACGGTGCTCACCTCGAACAGGGACCCGGTTGAGTGGCTGGCGGTCATGGCCGATCCGCTACTCGCCCAGTCCGCCGTCGACCGTCTGAAAAGCGCCGTGTGGGAGCTCGTCATCGAAGGAGAGTCCTACCGCGGACGGGAAAAGCCAGTCATCGGTCCCGGTGAAGACGAGCCTCCTTCGACGCAGCGACGCCGTTCCACTTGACACCTGCTTTGGCTGTCGAGATCATCGCGTCAGCCGGTCGATGTGGACGCGACGTGGTCCCATGCTTCTGGCAACGGCCTGGTCCCTTAAGACTGGCAAGCGACAGTGCTCGAAGCTGACGAAGCCATGGCCGGTAAACGGACACGCGCTTGACCTTCTTCACACAGAGGTTGAGCCCTTCGGTCGGACCGTGCGTGCTGGCCTTGCGAACATCGGGAGCGGTTTCTCGACGGTGTCGTTCTGGTCGCGCGCTCGATCATCCTTGCGATCAAGGGAACGCTCAACGCCTCGGCATCGAGCGCCCGGGCACAGGCGGACTCGACACGTCCCGGGCCCCACTTCTTGACGAGACCGAAGAGGGCGTAGACCTGGCGCATCCTGGTCCAAGGGAGCGGGTTGTCGAGCATCATTTCGCCCCTACAGTTGCATTCGCCGTCGAGAACTCCTTGGATGATCTACCTGCTCAGAAGCTTGCGAGGCAGTTCCCGGGGCTCAAATCAGGGTAGGAGGCACTGAACTCGGGCCAGATCCCCGCTCGCTACAGCGCTGCCGGTCATAAGGCTCCTTCACGATGTAACCCTAGCGCCTCACCTTGCAGCGAATTCCTTCCGTGGTTAGCTAGGCGCGCGCGATGCCGCCGACGACCAATAAGTCTGACAAGCTCGTTGGTCGCCAGAATTACCGCCAGTGCCGATGACACCAGTACCCCGACTCCTTCGCTTGTCCGTCCTGTGTACTGCACTGAAATCTCGATAGTTGTCTGGGAGCCGCGTGCCGGAATGAGCCAAGCGTTTGCATATCCGTCCGCCTCCACGTGTCGAAGATTCGCTCCAGGTTCTAGAGCATCCGACGCCATCGCCTGGTGCTCTGAGGAACTCCTCGTGGAAGGAATACTCGAGCTGCTAACGACTCGAGCGCGCCACTGGGTTGAGTATGCCTCCGCGATTTCGACCTCGCCCGGAGTTTCCACACCGCTAATTCGAATCACGAATGACGTTGGACTCACCGCTCGCCAGGATACGAACGTCCTCGAGGATCCGGCACTACTTGGAACGAGGCTCGCGTACGACACCAATGGACTAACTCGCGACGCCGGAAGACGAAACACCTGCACAGCGCCCGAGCGAAATACTATGATTCCCCCCGCCTGCTCCACCGCGCCCACGAGTGAGCGCGACTTCTGCAGGCCCAAGCTGCTGAGCGAGAACGGTGCGCTCACACTCACCACATCAGACTCAACGACGGCGTACCTGCAACCCAGTCGCTCGGCCACCACAAGCTGGCTGGACAAAGGCAACGCGGCCAAGCCACTTAGTATCGGACCACTCGCCCCCGAGCCTTCCACACCGCTCGAGACCGCGGGCACCCCCAGTTGAAGCCACGAAAAATCGGGCCCGTCATAGCCACGCTGCCACTTGAACCACCGATAGCCCGAGGGACTCAACGGCAACACAAGTATCCGAAACCATCCGCTCTGGCGGTCCAGATACGTTCTCACCTCCTCGTACGCTGCTGGAACGCTGACGCCGCGACTAATAGACCATCCCGGCCCCCGAATCACGGGATCGTCAGGACCACCGAGCCACATCGGAAAGGCGTAAGCGAGGACGACAGCGCCCAGAATCACACAGGCAATCACTTGGGCGACTCCTCTCTCGCGTATCGCCTTCCAGTTCAACAACCACTGACTGCCGGAGACAAACAGCAGCGTGGCCCCCACCAACACCAGAGGGGTCCACTTGTCCGTTGGGTTCCGGAACGCGCCAAAATACGGCACGCGCTCCATAGCCCAACGGTACAGCCATCCAAAAAGGCCCGAGCCACCAAGACAAAGTATGATGCCCCCAATCCAGAGAACTGCGGCCCAGCGAACGAGGACACGGCTCCACCGAGCGAGCACGCCAAGCATCAGCACGGAAAGCAGCACAGCCGACAACGCCTCGAACAGCGGAGTGTCGTAAACCAAACGCCAAGAAGGAGCCCAGTACGAGGCAAACGCAGGGGTATAGGTCCGAAGCGCCTTAAAGCGAAGCAGACTTGTGAAGCTGACATTAAGATCTGCCTGGCGCAATAGCACCAGCGGATTCAATTCCGACGTTGCCAACCTATAGTTTGCGCCGACATCGGCGATCACGGGTAGAACGTACCATGAAAGCAAGAGACACGTGAAGGCCGCCACAATGGCTACTCGCAACACTATTCGCCCGGATCCCGGCCTTCCGGGCTGGTCATCACGTTCACGCCGCTCACGACTAACACTCCCCGGGCGCTCGCTCCGTCCTCTTCCCGCCCGTCGCCACCCAGAACCTCCTATTCTACCGGCCAAGTACACGACACATATCGGAAACAACGGCAGCACATAGGCTGGATTCTCGAACGCGCTTAACAAACATGTACACGCGACACTCAGCCCTAGGGCAACAGGTCCCGGGCGTTCGCCTCGAACAATTGCTTCAATGGCTAGCAGGACCGCCGGAATCAGTGGCAGCAGCGCGACACTCTCGTTGCCCATCATCCAATAGTTCTCAAGACTGAGCAGCGAAAAGTTGTAAAACAGCGCACCTAGACACGCTACAGCTCTTGAGCAGCGCCTTTCCCTGCCAAGAAGTCGCAACAGCACGCGGTACATGAGCCACATTGCGCTCGCTTGAAGTAGGTAGTAGAGCAATGCCTGCGCGACCCCTGCTGTCACACCAAGGATTGACGCTGCCCAGAAAAACAAGGCAAACGGCAGGCCGGCCATCTCGGCAGCGTTCGCAACACCGAGCTGAGCGAGGGGGTTCCACGGATAAGTGTCGACACGCGCCAGCAGTGCTGGATGATACGAAAAGGCCAACAGGCCGCTGTCCCGCCAGCCGATTGCCTGCGCTGACGGAAACCACGTCACTACATTTGAGGCCGCTAACAAGAGAACCACATATGGCCATCCCCGCCATTGCAGAATCGCGCGCTTCGCTCGACCTCCTGTGCCCTTCCGACGACGGGCGTCGTCAATTGCCGAGCCTGCGAGGCCTACAGGTAGGGATGAGGCAGTTTCCGTCATCTCCGAGGTATACCCGCAACCAGTACAGGCGCAGGGAAAGACACCCGGTAGATAGTAATGTCCGCATAGTCAACAGTCGACTTCCTCCCCTGAAATGGGGCGTACAGGTAGAGGTCCGCCTTGCTAGTCGTAAGATTCTCTCTCCACCTGCTCCAAGTCGAACTTGGGCTGATGTTGGGCAGCGACAAGCATGGCCCCAGAGGAACTTGCCAGAGGCATATCTCTGGCGCTGACCCCGCCACGGCCCTGGTGTAAAGCGAGAGAAAGTACGAGCCGGAGGGACCGAAGTATCCATGTACGCACGCTGTCCCCACTGATGCGCCTAAGATCAAGTCCGGTCCGCCATTGGGGCCGCCCCGCTTCCGCACCGTCCACCAGAGCTCGTGCTTGTTGGTCGCCTTGCCGGCGGCAACGTTGCAGTTCGCAGCGACATGGACTCCGGCTCCCTTGTCTAGTATTTGTTGTGCGAAGTACTGCACTGGACTCGCCCACACACGGGCTCGCAGAATCACCGAAAGACTGTGTCGCCCAGCGTTAATCGTCCGCTCTTCTTCGGCTGACAGCGAGCCCTGTCGCCCTCTAGCTCCAGCCACTAGAAGGTACCGCCGCCCGCTTGGAACCTTCATACTCCAGGTCAGCGTATTCCAGCCTGCTCGCAGCCGTTGTGAGCCGCTCCAGTCAGCGTAGGCCGGCGGCTGAATCAGGACCCCAACACCCGGCAGAGGGGCCATGTTCAGGACGTGGTCGCTTCTTCCCAAGAGCAGGAGAGTGCTGGCTGACAGCTGCTCGGCCGTTGTCGTGTAGACGGTAGGGCTACGAGGAAGTCCAATGCTGATTCGAAGAGGGAGTCCTGGTGAGGTGGATTGAACGCGTCTAGCGGAGCTCGACAGGCGTTCGAGGGAACCCGACTTCGTGCCGATGTCCGCGAGAATCCCAACAATCCCCAGCGCGACCAATGCTGTGGCGATGCTTGGCAGCAGGACGCGCTTTCGTTGGCACCGCCCGTTGGCGTCTGGGCCCGGGTCCCTCATCGTGCCCGCACGACACAGGGGTCCACAGGTTGGGCGTCTTGCGCAGTGCGGAGTATGGCGTCGGCAACATCCTTCCATGGAAGGACGCCACCCATCAGCGCGTGAAGGTTGCCTGGTCGAGCTTGGTGTGCGTGACGCAGGTGATCGACTAGAGCGGAGGCTAACGCCGCTAGAGTCGGTGCGGTTAGTGCGCCGCCTGAGGCGATGACCGAGTCTCGCAGTCCGAGCACATCGTACGCGATCGAAGGTGTCCCCATTGCCGCGGTTTCTGTCACTGCAAGACCCCACCCTTCCCGGACAGAGGTCGCTACCAGGACGTGTGATCGTGTCAGGCGGGCTCGGCTTTCCTGCTCTGATACATGGCCGCGTAGAAGCGCTCCTTCGGGAGCGTCACCCCTCAATTTCTGCTCCATCGGACCGCAACCCATCATCCAGAGCTGCGCGTCCGGCAGCCGGTCCCTGACAAGCTGGAACGCCTGAAGGGCGTGGTCGGGCCGCTTGTTCGGGCTCAGGCGACCGACGTACGCGATCGTGGGGACGTGCCCTCGACCAATCGAAATCGCAGGTACGCTGGATTTCCAACCTACCGGTACGACGGTTATTCGCCGAAGTCCGTACTCCTCGAGAAACTCGCGGCTCGACTTTGAGATCGTGACAACCGGGACATCTCGATACCGCCTCAGCCATGCAGGCTCCAGCACGAACCGCCCAAGCAACGAGATCGGCCACGGCGTCTCGTAGCCCCAGACCTCCCTGGCCACCTGGTGAATGATGGCCACGACCGGCGTGTCCTTCACAAAGCTGGGACAGAGAAATGGCCTCGTGTTGACGCTGTCGATCACGAGGTCGTAGTTGCCCTGGCCCTCTCTGTTCCAATAGCGGCGAGCTTGCCGAGAGACGCCGAGACGCCC
>PLIM01000141.1 GCA_003139355.1 Acidimicrobiaceae bacterium
TGTGAAAGACACGGGCCGGTCCCGAAAGAACAGGGACCGGAGCGAGCGCACGGCGACGGGCAGCCATAGCTTGGGTGGGCATGACCGACGAATCAACGCACCTCGGCGACGCGCAGGGTGAGTGGTACTACTGCTTTAGGCACAAGAAGGTCGAAACGCGCGACGAATGCCACAAAATGGATCGAATGGGCCCGTACTCCACCGCGGCAGACGCTGAGAACTGGCGCGAGCGCGTTGTAGCACGGAACGAGGAGTGGGAAAACGAGGAGCAGTAGGCGTCAAGTACCTGGCGAGCAAGTGCCCTTGGCACGCCGACCACAAACCACACCTGCGCGGCGACCCAGGGGTGGCCGGCAAGTGGCACATTTGAACAGTTGGAGGACTCGAGAGCGAGGAGGCGTCGTGGCAAGCTGCGCCCATTTGTCGGCTGTGCCGCCACCACGGAAAACGCCTTTGATCGGTCAACCTGGTCGCCACAATGCGAGATTCAGTGGCGCTATCGAGCGGCCACCGGAGGTCGATGCGCCTTAGCCCTGCCCTGCCGATTCCGTCGCGTGTCGCCTGCTCGGCCCGCCCAACGATCGGTTGCCGTTCTGTGCGCCTGCGGGAGCGGACGAGGACGGAGTGAGGACTGATCGTTGATGGATCCGGCTACGCTCGCGCCCGAGAATGGGAGGGGGAACATGAGAGGACAACAGCAGTGGTGGCGCAGCGCTGTCGTCGTGGCGGCGCTGGTCGCCTTGGGCAGCGTGGCACCGGCGGCCGCGGCCACCGGCACCACCAAGACGAAGACCGCGACGGTGTATCCATGGACCTCGGCCGGGAAGCTAAAGGCGGGGCTGAAGGTCGCCGGCACCGTTGAGGGCACCTGCTGGACGAGCTCGATGGCCGTCTCCAGCAGCAACGCCTACCGGTGCATGTCGAAGTCGTTCATCTACGACCCATGCTTTGCCCCCGAGACTAAGACGTTCACGCAGCTGGCGTGCATGGTCACGCCGTGGAGCAAGGTCACGCGCTTCGACCTCACCTCGCCCATCCCCAAGGCGGCCAAGCACCCCAACGGCAAGCCGTGGGTCTGGGCCGACCAGCTCAGCAACGGCGTCCGCTGCATCACGGAGACGGGCACCGGCGCGGTGATCGACAAGGTCGTGCTGAACTACCACTGCGTCCCGGGAAAGGGCTGGGCGAGCATTCCCGACAAGAAGGCCGAGCCGTGGACCGTCCGGTACGCGAAGAGCTTGCAGTCCAAGACCCTTGAGACCATGAAGGTCACCACCGCCTGGTACTGATCCCCGCGGCCTGCCGGTCCGTCCCGGCCCATCGGGTTCTGGTATTGGATGCGAAACAGAACGACCCACCTGTCGCGAGCCGAGACCGGCGTCACCGCCGCTCGGCCGATACGGATCGACGGTTATTTCGCCAAGATCCGTGGGACTGCGTGAAGCGCCGTACCCTGAGCTAGAGCCCCTGTGGTTCTGTGACTGGTTCCGGCTGGTGTTCCACTACCCTAGGCGTCCTGGGCCGTTGTAGGCGGTCCTGAAGGTGCTGCTGAGCAGGGAGCCTGTTGGAGGATCCTGGTGAGTGGCACATTTCAACAGTTGGAGGACTCGGATTAGAGAGGACTCCTCGCGGTAAACCGCGCCCGTTGTGTGAGCTTCGGTGATGCTATCGAACGACCAGAGGGCCACGCGGTGTGGCCTTGCGCGGCGCCAAACGCCAGATGTATCCCTACCAGCCAGCCGCAACTTCTGCAGCAGCGGTGCAGCAGAGGAACCGGTTATGGCCTTGTCTGTTGGCAGGGAAACGCAAAATCAACTGGTTGGGCCCGCAGTCGGGCACGGTAAGACACCATCGGTTTCTACTCCGTGACACCAGAAGGTGCCGCGGGCTGCCCGAGGACGCCAGCGACGGCGAACGCGGCGAGAAAGAAGGCGACGACGAGCCACAGGGCGTTGAGGAGACCGGCGGCTTGGGCGAGCAAGCCGATGGCTGGTGGCCCGGCGAGGTTGGCGAAATAGCCGATGGAGGCAACGACACTGACGCGTGCGGCCGGGTCTGACCCGCTCTCGGCGGCAGCGGACATGCCAAGGGGGAAGCCCATTGAGACTCCGACCGCCCAGAACAGGACACCGACGAGGACGGTCCACAAGTTGCCACCAAGGATAAAGAGCACCACGCCCAGTACACCGAGGGCGGTGGTGTACCGGATGGTGTGGACGCGCCCGAGCCAGTCGACGACCGGGCCACCGAAGATCCGAGCAAGAGCTTCGCCGGTAGCGAACGCGGTGAAGAAGAGCGCGGCGATGGCGGCGGTTTGACCATGGTCGTTGTGGACAGCCAGGGTGAGCCAGTTGTTAGCGGACCCCTCACCGAGCTCGACACCGAGCATGACAACGCCGATCAGCAGTAGGCGCCAGTCCGTCCAGCCATGCAGCCATTGGCGCACATTGGCGAGGCGCGTCTCGGTGGGCAGTGCGTCTTGCGTGCGGTTCCCGGTAGGAATGGCCGGGTCCATGGCAAGGGCGACCACCCCAATGATGACTGCTTCGCCGATGAACTGCACCGAGGGAGTGACCCCGAGCGCCGCGCACGCCGCACCGATTCCCGACCCCACTGCGGCACCGATCGACCACGCCCCGTGCATCAGGGGCATGAGGGTGCGGCCGTCGGCCCGTTCGATCGCCGACCCCTCCACGTTGATCAGCACGTCGAGGGTGCCGATCCCAAAACCTATGACCAGGAAGGCAAAGCTGACCAGGGGAACCGATCGCAGGGTTATGGCTACGCCCATGACAGCCATCGCCGCGGCGACGACCAGGAGCGATGCGGTCACGCCACCCCGACTCCCGAGCCAGTGGAGTATCGGTGTCGAGGCGACAAGCCCGGCGATGGCCCCGACTGTCACGCCGGCGAGGAGCAGGCCGATCGTAGCGATGCCGATGCCGAGTTCTGCTTTGACTGCCGGGAGCCGAGGGCCCCAAGCGGCAACAGTGATCCCACCGAGACCGAAGGCGGCCATGATCGCCCTTCGCCACCGAAACAGGGTGGCTCGATCAACAGCGACAGTTACGTCGGTCATGTA
>PLIM01000165.1 GCA_003139355.1 Acidimicrobiaceae bacterium
CAGGAAGGTTCCGCTAGGCCCTGGTGCGTCGGCCATCGCTGTCGGGCTCATCTCGATCGTTCGGTCGAGCGTGACCGGCGACGAATCACAAGCATCAGATGAGGTCGGAGAATCGGATCGCCGGGAGGCCGCCTAGTTCGAGGATGTGCCCGTGTCCGGGCTCCTGAGCGGCTGTGCCACGTTCGTGTGGCTCTCGCTCCGGGCTGACGGCAGTTACGCGCCCCAGCTGTCGATGAACCGATAGCGGGTCTGCTGGTCGCAGCCACGACGCCAGGCGCATTGGGCCTCCACAGGGAGCGCCCTTGCCGGAGGACCTTGCAGCTCCGGGGGAGAGACTCGAACTCTCAACCACACGATTAACAGTCGCGTGCTCTGCCGATTGAGCTACCCCGGAAATCAGCGCGAAGCCTATCCGGGCTGACGGTCCTTGCCAGACGTCCTTGCCGGATGTCTCTCCGGACGCCTCCCCGGACGCCTTTGCGGACGATTGGCCGATCAGCTCGCCCTGGCAGACACCTCGCGCTGGCGAAGCTTGGACGTGCGAGGTAAGAAGGACGGATGCGGTTCAGGACCGGGTTCGTTCTAGGGTGCGCAGCCGGTTTCTACCTGACCCAGAAGGCGCGCCGACTCCGGGCACCGGTTGCGGGCCGCAACCCTCTTACTTCACCCGCGTCGGACTGGCTGGGGCGCAACGGCCCGAGTGCGCACGCGACTGAGTTGAGGGCCGAGAAGATTCTCGCACTGGGCGACCTGGCTCGGGAAAGGGCAAGCGACCTGCTGCGCGGCCCGGTTGGGAACCTTGCACGCGAACGGGTCATTGCCCGGTTCGAGGGCGCCATCGCGTCTCAACGCGCGGAGGCGTCGAGAGGGACCTGAGCGCCGGTCGCTTGGCTTCAGTCGCCTTCCACGTAGTCCCGAAGTGGGCGCGACACCATCGGGTGACGCAACTTCGCGAGCGTCTTCATCTCGATCTGACGGATGCGCTCGCGGGTGACTCCGAAGATCTGCCCGACCTCCTCGAGGGTCCGGATCTGTCCGTCGTCCAAGCCGAAACGAAGCCTCACAACTTCTTGCTCGCGTTCGCTCAACTCTGATAGTGCCCGTTTCACAGCTTCGTTCAGCAGCATTCGCGTGGCTGCGTCGACGGGCACCTCGGCAGTGTGATCCTCGATGAGGTCCGAGAGGCTGAAGTCCTCCTCTTCGCTGATCGGTTGTTCCAAGGAGATCGTGTCCTGACTGATCCGCTGGAGCTCCCGCACCCTTTCGACCGGGAATTGCGCCCGAGCGGAGATCTCCTCGACGGTCGGCTCACGGCCGAGCTCCTGGGACAGTTGGCGTTGCGTGCGCACGATCTTGTTGATCGTCTCGACCATGTGGACGGGGATCCGGATCGTGCGCCCCTGGTCGGCGACGGCCCGGGTGATGGCCTGGCGGATCCACCATGTGGCGTAGGTGGAGAACTTGAAGCCACGGCGATAGTCGAATTTCTCGACGGCGCGCATCAGCCCGAGATTGCCTTCCTGGATGAGGTCCAAGAACGCCATCCCGCGATTGCGATAACGCTTCGCGATCGAGACCACCAGCCGCAGGTTCGCCTCGATGAGGAGGTCCTTGGCTTCCGAGCCCTCGTGGATGGCCCGTTCGACGGCTCGGCGCTCCTCGAAGGGAATCTTGTCGAAGGTGCCCGATGCCCTGCGGGCGGCCAGCTCTGCAGCCGCGTCTTGGCCGGCTTCGATCTTCCGTGCGCAAAGAACCTCGAGCTCGGGCGACAGCAGCGAGACGCGTCCGATCTCCTTCAGATAGGCGCGAACGGGATCAGTCGTCTCTGCATCGCCATTCCCACCTGCGAGTGACATCGGCATGGAGACCAGACGCGGACGCGGCGTGCGGGCGGCCACGCCGTCCCGGTTCGAGCTGTCGTGCGGCGATGCGTCGGCTCCAATGCCGTCGAGATCTCCCAGGAGCGGTTGGAGCGGTTCAGGTTCGCAGACATCCGCGGCCCCATTAGTCGCGTTGTTGCCAGTAGTGGAGTCTGTGACGCTGGATTTGGGCGTTTGCTCGCTCGTGCCGGTCATCTCGCCTCCAGATAGCGCTGCAACAGCCACGCTACCAATCGATTCGCAGCGTCACTCACGGCAGGTGAAGTCCGGTCGGCCGTTCCCGGCTCTTGCATGATCTCCAATTCGGACTTCAACCAGGTAATGGCGGCACCGGTCGCAGCAAGCCGGCTCGTGTCGTCCTCGGCACCGGCCTGGCGGGCCTCGGCCGTGATCTCGTCGAGTGCTACCTGGGCGGCGGAGCGGGCCAGGGCGGCCACCGTCTGATCGGGGTTCGCGTCGGGCTCGGTCACGGCGAGACGCCGAAGCAGATCCGCCACTTCGTCGTCTGCACTCTCGATTGCGTCGTGCAGGCTCGCCGAGTCCGTAAGCGCCCTGAGCGCAGCACGCTGGAGCGGATCGGCGAACAGCGCCTCGTTCAGCCGCCCAGCCATGACCCGGGGCTCGCGAACCGCAAGCACGAGCGCGTCCCGGCCGGCGCGCTCACCCGAGGGAACGCGGCCCGAGCCCCGCCGCGCCTTGGAGCCCGGTCCGGCCGGTCGTGTTCCGCCCCCCGACTGCTCCCAGTTGTCCTCGGTGTCCGGTTCCCACGGCGGCTCTTCGTTTGCTGGTTGAGGCTGCCCGCCTGTGGCAGTCCGCCTGGTCTCGCCCGGAGTCTTGCGACTCGACGCCTCGGAGGCCCGGACGAGCGCCTCCAGGCGTGGTCGCAATCGCTCGGGGTCTTGCCTGGTCAGGTCCGACACGGTAACGAGGAATTGGTCGCGCACCAGTTCATTGGGGTGCTCGGCGACCATCGCGAGAGCAGCTTCGGCCGCGTTGGCCCGGCCTTCACCGGTCCTGCGCTCGCTCGAGGCCAGCGCCCGATCCACCCTGAAGGAGAGAAACGTCTTCGCATGCTCGACCGCATCCTTCAGAGCCTGCGGTTCGCGCATTGCGAGGTCCGCCGGATCGCTGCCCGGGGGAAGGGCGGCAACGGCGACTTCCAGCTCGTGACGTTTCTCCCATTCGTAAAAGCGGGCAGCAGCGGACTGGCCGGCCGTGTCGGCGTCGAACGCGAGGACGACTCGTTTCGCAAATCGCCCGAGCAGGCGGAAGTGCTCCTCGGTGAGCGCTGTCCCACAAGTGGCCACGGCTCGCGGCAAGCCGGCGGTGAAGAAGCCGATGACGTCGGTGTAGCCCTCGCAGACGATCACTTCGCCGGCCTGAACGACGGCCTGTTTGGCCCAGTTGAGGCCGTAGAGGGTGCGCTTTTTCGAATAGACGGGTGTCTCGGGCGAGTTGCGGTACTTTGGGCCCGCCCCCTCGCCGGCGCCCGGGAGGATCCTGCCGCCCAGCCCGATTGCCTTGCCTGCCGGGTCGAAGATCGGGAAGATGACCCGACCCCGGAAAGCGTCCCGCAGCCCGCTCTGGCCCTGGTGGGCGAGCCCTGCTTTGACGAGCAGATCTGCGGGGGCCCGGATCGTCCCCACGAGCGATCTGCCGGTCTCGGGTGCCCAGCCCAGGGCGAACTGGCGCACGGTCTCGCCCTTGTAGCCCCGCGACCGCAAGTACTGTCGTGCGTGCTTCGCGTCCGGTCGGCTCAGCAGCTCCTCGTGGTAGAACGCGACCGCCTGCTCCATGACGCCGAGCAGCGCTCGGCGCCCTTCTCGGTCGAACTGGTCCTTGCCGCTTGTGTCGTGGTGGATTGTGATCCCGCATCGCGCCGCTAACCGCTCCACTGCTTCCACGAAGTCGCAGCCCTCGATGTCGCGCAGGAAGGTGATCGCGTCTCCGGACGCCTGGCACCCGAAGCAGTAGTAGAGGCCTTCCTCGGCGTTGACCGAGAACGACCCCGTCTTCTCAGCATGAAACGGGCACAGCCCGACATAGCGCCTTCCAACCCGCTTGAGCGGCGTGTACTCACCGATCAGGGCGAGGATGTCTGTCGCGGCGCGGACCTCCGCCACGTCCTCGTCGGGAATCGCCATCGCTTGGACCGTACCGCGGCTCGTGCGTGGACGCGCTTGCGGGGCGGCGATTCGACTTGGTTGGAGCCGACCTCTCGCTACGCCGAGGCTTGCGCCGCCTTCTCCGCGTCGATCGCCAGCAACGCGTGGGCCGCTGCGAGTCGTGCAACCGGTATCCGGAACGGTGAGCAGCTGACGTAGTCGAGGCCTGCCCTCGCGAAGAAGTCGATCGAGGCCGGGTCGCCACCGTGCTCGCCGCAGACGCCGATCTTGAGACCCGGACGAGCGGCCCGCCCGCGCTCGACGGCGATCCGAACCAGCTCGCCCACGCCGGCGACGTCGACGTTCTCGAACGGGTTCGCGCTGAGCAGGCCTTGGCTCAGGTAAGCGGCCATCATCCTGCCCTCGACGTCGTCGCGGCTGAAGCCGAAGGTCATCTGTGTGAGGTCGTTCGTCCCGAACGAGAAGAAGTCCGCCACCTCGGCGATCTCGTCTGCGAGCAGCGCAGCCCGTGGAGTCTCGATCATCGTGCCGATGGCCACCTCGATCCGTTCGGCGGTCTCGGCGTCTCCGGCCTTGTCCTTCGAGGGCGCCGCGTCATGCAGCGCCTGGACGACCCAGGAACGGGCGAGCGCCATCTCTTCGCGGGAGATTGTGAGGGGGATCATGATCTCAACGATTGGGTGGCCGCCCGCCTCGGCCCGCTCGTAGGCGGCCTCCATGAGGGCGCGTACCTGCATCGCGTAGAGGCCCGGTTTCAGGACCCCGAGCCGCACGCCACGCACCCCGATCATCGGGTTGGCCTCACGCCAGGACATGGCCGCTTCGAGGAGCTTCTTCTCGTCGTCGCTGAGCCCTTCGCTCGCCTGCTTCACGAGGAGCGATTCGACGTCGGGGAGGAACTCGTGCAGGGGCGGGTCCAGCCCGCGGACGATGACGGGCAGGCCGTCCATGGCCTCGAGGATTCCGAGGAAGTCCGCCTTCTGTGCAGCTCGAAGCTCCTCGAGCGCCGCGGTCTCTTCGTCTGCGGTCGACGCGAGGATCATCCGCCTCATGATCGGCAGGCGGTCGTCTCCGAAGAACATGTGCTCGGTCCGGCACAAGCCGATCCCCTCGGCTCCGAGCTTACGAGCGTTCGCGGCGTCGTCGCCGGTGTCGGCGTTGGCGCGGACCCCGAGGCGGCCTGAGCGGATCTCGTCGGCCCAGTCGAGCAGCTTGGTCAGCTCGGGCGGCGCCTCGGCGGCGATGAGCGGCACGGCGCCGATGACGACGGTGCCCTCCGAGCCGTCGATCGAGATCACCTCGCCCTCCCGGACGACGGTGTCGCCGACCCGGAAGAGCTTGTCGGATGCGTTGATGCGTAACGCTTCGGCGCCGACGACCGCCGGCTTGCCCCAGCCACGGGCGACAACCGCGGCGTGGCTCACCAGGCCGCCCCTGGCGGTCAGGATGCCTTCGGCAGCGAGCATGCCGTGCACGTCCTCGGGTGAGGTCTCGTTGCGCACGAGGATCACGTGCTCACCATTGGCAGCGGCAGCCGCGGCGTCATCCGCCGTGAAGCACACGGCGCCGACCGCGGCGCCAGGCGAAGCAGCGAGGCCCTTGGCCAGCACTGGTGAGGAGTTGTCGGCGAACTGCGGGTGCAGCACCGCCTCGATGTGCTCGGCGGTTGTCCTTTGCAACGCCTCGGCGTGGGTGAGGCGGATGGCCGGATCGTCGACCATGTCGACCGCCATGCGGAGCGCGGCCCGGCCGGTACGCTTGCCGACCCGGGTCTGCAGCATCCAGAGCTTGCCTTGCTCGATCGTGAACTCGGTGTCGCACATGTCCCGGTAATGAGCTTCGAGCCTGGAGAAGATCTCCATGAGCTCCGCGTAGATCGAGGGGAACCTGCTTCCCAGCGCAGAGAGCGGCTCGGTGTTGCGGATCCCGGCGACCACATCCTCGCCCTGGGCGTTCACGAGGAAGTCGCCGTAGGCTCCTTTGGCCCCGGTGGCCGGGTCGCGTGTGAAGCCGACGCCCGTACCTGACTGGTCGTCGCGGTTCCCGAAGACCATCGCCTGCACGTTCACCGCCGTGCCGAGATCGTTCGGGATGTGCTCCTGCATGCGGTAGGCGACAGCTCTCGCCCCGTTCCACGAGGCGAACACGGCCTCGATCGCACCGCGAAGCTGGTCGATCGGCGCTTGTGGGAAGGGACTGCCCGTCACTCGCTCGACGACGCCCTTCAGTTCCTCGACGAGGGCGCGCAGCGCCGCCGCCGGCAACTCGGCGTCCGAGGCACCGGTGCGCTCCTTCAAGGCCTCGAGCGGCCCGTCCAGTTGATCGCCCGGGACGCCGAGGACGATGCGGCCGTACATCTGCACGAAACGCCGATACGAGTCGAACGCGAACCGCTCGTCATTGGTCTGCTTGGCGAGTCCTGCGACCGACCGGTCGTTGAGACCGAGGTTCAAGACGGTGTCCATCATGCCGGGCATCGAGAATTTCGCTCCCGAGCGGACCGAGACCAGCAAGGGTTCGTCCGGGTCGCCGAGACGGCGTCCCATGCGATCCTCGAGCTTTGCGAGGTGCTCGGCGATCTCAGCATCAAGTCCGACGGGCCACCCCTCTGACATGTACGCACGACAGGCGTCTGTCGAGATCGTGAAGCCGTGTGGCACCGGCAGACCCAGCACCGAGGTCATCTCGGCCAGGTTGGCACCCTTCCCACCGAGCAGGTCCTTGAGCTCCATGGGCGGACGAGGATGCTCGTGGTCGAAGCCGTACACGTAGCCCATTGGGACCTCCTAGTAATTGTCGCGTCAGTCCGAGCCTAAACGAGACATGGGCGGTGTCCGCAAAACGAGCCCCGCCCCCGCAGGACAGGGGCCCGCGTCAAATATCGAGCCGCCCAAGAAGATGGTGAACGAGGTCGTCGATCGGGAGCCTCGTTTGCTCGGTCGAGTCACGCTCGCGCACCGTCACCTGTTGGTCCTCGAGGCTCTCGAAGTCGACGGTCACGCAATAGGGCGTGCCGATCTCGTCCTGGCGCCGGTAGCGGCGGCCGATCGACTGGGTCTCGTCGTACTCGCACATCAGGTAGCGCTGAAGGCGATGCAGGACGTCTTTGGCAAGTGGGGCGAGGGTGTCCTTTCTCGACAGTGGGAGCACGGCGACCTGGTAGGGCGCGATCCGGGGGTGCAGGCGAAGCACCGCACGGCGCTCGCCGCCGATCTCGTCCTCGTCGTAGGCCGCCAAAAGGAACGCCATCATTGTCCGAGTCGCGCCGGCCGCCGGCTCGACGACGTGGGGGATGTACCTCTCGTCGGTTGTCTGGTCGAAGTACTCGAGGGACGTACCCGAGTGCTCTTGGTGAGCGCGTAAGTCGTAATCAGTCCGGTTGGCGATGCCCTCGAGCTCACCCCAGCCCCAAGGGAAGAGGAATTCGACGTCTGTTGTCCCAGCGGAGTAGTGCGAGAGCTCCTCCTTGTCATGGGCCCGGAGGCGCAACTTCTCGCCAGCGATGCCGTAGCGCATGTACCACCCGAGCCGTTCCTCGCACCAGTACTCGTGCCAACGTGGGCTGTCCGCAGGTGGGACGAAGAACTCCATCTCCATCATCTCGAACTCTCGTGTCCGGAAGACGAAGTTGCCGGGTGTGATCTCGTTTCGAAACGCCCGGCCGATCTGGGCGATCCCGAAGGGTGGTTTGCGCCTCGTGGCGGTGAGGACGTTGAAGAAGTTCACGAACATGCCCTGGGCCGTCTCGGGCCGGAGGTAGGCAACCGAAGAGTCGCCTTCGAGCGGCCCGACAAAGGTCTTGAACATGAGGTTGAACGGCCGTGCCTCGGTTAGGTCCGTCGAGCCGCACTTAGGGCATACGTCCTCGATCTCGTCGGCGCGCCACCGCTCTTTGCAGTTGCGGCAGTCGACCAGTGGGTCGGTGAACGTCGCCAGATGGCCCGATGCCTCCCAGACCTTGGGGTTAGTGAGGATCGCGGCGTCGATCGGCACGACGTCGTCGCGCTCTTGGATCATCGCTCGCCACCAGGCCTCGCGGACGTTGCGGAGCATGAGAGCACCGAGCGGGCCGTAGTCGTACGTCGAGCGGATGCCGCCATAGATCTCGGCCGAAGGGAAGACGAAACCACGCCGCTTGCACAAATTGACGACGGCGTCGAACAGCTCGGGGTTGGTCGCGGACTCGGGAGACGTCGCCATGGCGGCAGGTTACTTGCACGCGACAGGTATCCCTGCTGCTGCGTGTCCACGCGTGCGAAGCTCCGCGAGAACCAGGTGGATCTTGCCGCTCTTGGCCCACGCGTGTGCTGGCATGTCGAGCATGAGCGGGCAGCAGCGCACGGAGGTGTGCGGACGCTCCATCGGGGGCGCCGTCGACCCGAGGCACGGCTCGCGGCGACGAGCTCAGCGCGCAAGCGCCTAAGCGACTAAGTCGGCCTCACAACCAGGACCCGGTGGAGCCCTTGGCACAGCGGCTCCGGATCGCGGCGTATCTCGGAGAGCGTCGTCCGAAGGACGTGCCAGCCCGCACCGGTGAGCAGGTTCGCACGATGACGATCGTTGACGAACCGTTCCGGCCCGTCGTGGTACTGAAAGCGGTCGACCTCGAGCGCGACGCGTTCGGCGACCCAGGCAAAGTCCAAGCGAAACGTCGCCCCGCCGTTGAGGACCACCGTGACCTGGGTCGTCGGTGCCGGTAGGCCGCGATCGGTCAGCATTCGAAGCATCTCGGCCTCGGCAGGGCTTTCGAGCGAGTTGGCGAGCCAAGGAGCAATCGCCGACCGCAGAACCTCAGAGCCGGTGCGGCTGCGGAGTCGGTTTCTCTCGATTGAGGCCATGACGGAGGTGGGGGACGTAAGCCGGAGAGTTGGCGCGTTGTCGAGCGCTCTTCGCAGTGCCGGATGGTTCACGGTTCCGACGAGGTCGATCAGCGTCCGCGCGATGTTGGTAACGGGCAAGGGGCCGATCCTGGCGCGGTCGGACCTAA
>PLIM01000117.1 GCA_003139355.1 Acidimicrobiaceae bacterium
GGGGCAGTTACTTTGTGCCGGCCCAGTGGGCAAAGGTACCGACGCAGGTGGCCAATTTCCCCCTTGCTCTCGGCATCCTCGCTGCCGGGCTTGCCCTGGCGCTGCCTGCGGCCGAGCCGGTCCGGCTGAGCCTGAGGGTCACCACTGTGCAGTTGATGGCCGGGTTGCTGTTCGGCATCGGCAACCTGGCCCTGCTTGGCTTGGTCTCCCGGGTGGGCACTGGTGTCGGCTTCACCATCGCCCAGCTGAGCCTGCTCGTCAATGCGAGCATCGGCATCTGGGTCTTCAAAGTGCCAAGGCCGGGCTCCCGGGCAGCCAAGATCGCTCTTGCGGGCATCTTGGTTGCCGGTGTTGGTGGTGGGCTCATCGGGGCTGTGAGGTAGCGCCAGATCGCTCGTTGCCGTCGTACACCTCTTCGAGAACGTGCTCGTCGGCCTGTGCGCCGCCGAAGTGGGATTGCTCTTCGGATGGGCGGCCGTCGAAGGGCCGTGCTCGGCAGTCGCATCACTGCGTCAGGGGGCAAACAAACGGCCGAAGCCGTCGTACGGCCGAAGACCAAGTACCTCGAAGCGGACCAGCTCCCCGACCACGAGCCGCAGTGCGCCCAGCACGCGAGCTGCCTCGTCCTCGTCGGCGCACTCCATCTCCAGTTCGGCCTCGTGCGTCCCCACCGTGAACCACGCCTGACGGACCACTCCCTGCAAATGGAGCCGCCAGACCTCAGCCGCTTCTTGTCGTAGCAGGTCCGGAGACGCTGGGACGGCGCCTGGGGCATCACGTTCGTCCGGCTGTCGGCTCCTCTCGAGGCGGCTAAGAGGTGAAAGTCGTCGTCCCCACGGATAGGTGCCCGAGGGCCACGTCCCCCTCGGCAACCAATGCTCCGCCGGTGGCAAACCCTGGGCCGGTCAAGAGCGGATCTGCCGTTATGCGTGCCGGTACGACGTTGTCGCTGAGCTGGGTCTAAACGCCAGACGGATATTTCGCTCCGGCCGCCTCCGGCTCGGCACGTGACGCGTCACTCAGCGGGGTTTCGCGAGCTCATTCGAGTGATGGACCACAAACACAGGTCGACAGTCAGGCGCAGCCGCCGTCGTCTATGACACAAACGTGACACGCGAGGTCGGCCAAGGGCTGTAAACCTCGGTCATAGGTGGTAAGGCAAGAGAGCAGCTCGGAAATGGTTTCCGGCGACATCCGCAGGTCGCGAGAATGGCCACGACAGAACCCCGCCTATAGGCCGGCTCGCTATCACCACCTCCCGACAGGCGCGCTAATATGGCGTCTGGCCTGCGGTTTCGTCCTTCCCGTTGGTCGCCGTTGGTGACCGAAAAACACCGCTGTAGTCCTCAGAGCTAAGGACCTTCTGAGGACCTGAGGACTTTTTGAGGACTGATTTCGGTCCCTGAGCGGTCAGCGGAGGCACCGTGGCGAGCATCGACAAGAGGCCCAACGAGCGGTACCGGACGAGGTGGCGCGAGTACCCGGGTGGCCCTCAGAAGACGCGCCACTTCGACCGCAAGGGCGACGCCCAGCAGTTCCTCGACGGCGTCCGGGGTGACCTCGCCCACGGCCTCTACATCGACCCGGCGGGGGCGCGCACGCTGTTTCGCGACTACGCCGAGGCGTAGCGAGCAGGACAGGTACACCGACCGAGCACGGCGGCTCAGGCCGAGACCTACCTGCGACTGCACGCGTACCCCACGCTCGGCCTCAGGCCGATCGGCGCCATACGCCGAAGCGAGGTCCAGGCCTGGGTGAAAGCGATCAGCGGCGAGCTCGCGCCAGGCTCGGTCGAGCTCGTCTACCGCTGGGTCTCGACCATCTTCAAAGCCGCAGTCGGCGACAGACTGATCGCAGCCTCTCCCTGCGTCCGCATCTCGCTGCCGAAACGAACGGACACCGAGGTCGTGCCGCTTGGCGTCAGCGAGGTCGAGGCGCTCGTGGCGGCGGTCCCTGAGCCTTACAGAGCCTTGATCGTCTTCGCCGCCGCAATGGGACTGCGCCAAGGCGAATGCTTCGGGCTCACCGTCGATCGCGTCGACTTCCTGCGCCGGCATGTGCGGGTGGACCGCCAGCTCACCTCTGCCCTCGGGGGAGTGCCGACATTCGGTCCCCCCAAGAGCAAGGCCGGCTTTCGCACTGTGCCGATGCCCGAGATCGTCTGCGCCACGCTGGCCGAGCATCTGGCCCGACACGGACCAGGACCAGCGGGGTTGGTGTTCACCAACACTCTCGGAAGGCCCCTGCGGCGCAACACGGTGGGGGACATGTGGCATCGCGCGGCCCTGCAGGCGAGCCTGCCGGCGTGGGCCACGTTCCATGACCTGAGGCACTTCTATGCGTCGCTGCTCATCTCCCGGGGATGCTCGGTCAAGGCCGTTCAGAAGCGCCTCGGGCACCAATCGGCCATGGAGACGCTCGACACCTACGGTCATCTGTGGCCTGACAGCGACGACGAGACGAGGAACGCCGTCGATCAAGTCCTCGGCGGGCTCGTGGCTCTCGGCTGAGCCTGTGCCTTCTGGGTCTGAGGTGAGGAGGACAGCGGGAACGGTTCAGGCTTTGCTGGTGCGCGGTTACGGGACTTCGTAGGTGCCGTCGAGTCGGGCGCGTGCGATGACATGTCCGGCTATGGCGTGGAGTGCATCGGCGAGGGTGAACTTGTCGGGCAGGTCGGGGTGGTAGTCCAGGGCGAAGAGTTGGAAGACGTAGGAGTGTGGTCCGTGCGAGCGCGGGGGCATGGGGCCGGCCCAGCCGCGGTGGCCGAGGGCGCCTTTGCCGTGTTTGATTCCGGGGATCGGACTGGGGTCGGTGAGGCCACTCTCGGGAATGCCGCTTAGCGATGGGTCGATGCCGAGCGTGAGCGCATGGGTGGCGGGTTCGCGGCGAGGGGCGTCGGGGTCTTGCACGATAAGCACGAGTTCCGCGGTGCCGGTCGGCGGCGCTGTCCAGGCGAGGGCGGGTGAAATGTTGGCCCCGAAGAGCCTGCCGCGGTGCCGCTCGGGGATGGGGGTGCCGTGGTCGAAGGCGGGGCTGGTGAGGGTGAAGTCTTCGGGTGCTTGCAGGTCGGGACGCTCCCAGACGAGCGTGTGGTGTCCGGCGCGTCGGTGGCGCAATGCGCGACCGAGGGGGCTTGTGGGCATGGTCTTGGTTCCTTCTCTCTATGCCTGGCGGGTGTGGAGGCCGGGGTTGCGGAGTCTGCGGGCGAAGACCGAGAGGGCGGGCTCCAGGGTGTCGCGGTATCTGCTTAGGCCGGCGTCGATGAGGGTGACATCGCCGTCTTGCTCAAGCAGGAAGAAGTGCACGAATTCCGTTTCCAGCGCGCTGATCATCGGCGAGCCTCCTGGGCGAGCCGGAACCGGTCGCGGTTGTTGATCTCATAGCGGTCTCCTGTTGGTCTGGAGTCGGGTCAGGATCTCGTCAAGCCGGGCGAGGTCATCGGAGTCCAAGTTGGTCAGTGCTGGCGGTGGCTCGTTGAGGATCGCCTGGCCGCGTTGTGCCGCCTCGCGTCCGGCGTCGGTGAGGTGCACGAGCTTGCGGCGGTTGTCGTCAGGGTGGGCGGTGCGATGGACCAGGCCTCGCGCTTCGAGCTTGTCGACGCCGACGGTCGCGGCGGGTGGGTCGACATCGACGGCGCGTGCGATCTCTCGCAGGGTCATCGGACCGTCGGTGAGCTTGATCAGCACCTCGACCTTGGCGGGCTCGAGATCGAGAGCGGCGCGGAGGGCACGTCGGCGGTCCTGTCCGGTGACGAACTCATGCAGGGCGGTCCACACTCGGGATGCGGTGCCTGGCGGCGTGACCGATCGGGTGGTCATCGGGCTCCTTCCGGGACGGGGCTCATGTCAGTGGCCAGGCGCGCGCCGTTTCGCTCGGCGGTCGCCAGCGCCCAGCGTCCGGTCGAGACCAGGCCGAGCACGACGACCATGACTCCACAGCCGGCGACCATCGCCCACGCCGCGTGGCTGGCGTGCACGAAGCCGGCCGAGCTGGTGGCGATGATCACGCCGGTGACCGCGACCCCGAGGGCCGCGCCAGTCTGGCGACAGGTGGAGGCGATCGCTCCCGCGACACCGGCTTGGTCTCGGGGCATGCCCGAGAGTGCGGTGTTGGTAATCGGGGCGCTGACCAGACCCGCCCCTGCACCGTAGACGAGGTAGGCGACGATCAGGTACCACACAGCGGTGTGGGCGCTAAGGCCGATCAGCAGGATCGCGCCTACGGCGATCAGCCCACCGGACATGATCAGAGCAAGCCTCGGCCCACGGCTGGCTACCAACCGGCCTGAGACGGTGGAGAGCACGCCGAGCATCGCGGCCATCGGGATCGTGAGCAATCCGGCTTGCAGCGCGCTGTAGCCGCGAACGTCCTGCAGATACAGCGTGTTGACGAACAGAAAGCCGCCTAGGGTTGCCAACGCGACCACCCCGATCAGCGCCGCGCCCGAGAACGGCGCGCTGCGGAAATACCGCATGTCGACCAGCGGCTCACGCCGCCGGGACTCGAGCACAACCAGCACCATCGCAGCGAGCACGGCAACCGCAAACAGGGCGACGATCGGCGCCGAGCCCCACCCGCTGCGTGGCCCCTCGATGATCCCGGCGGTCAGGCAGCCCAGCAGCGCGATCACCACCAACTGGCCGGGAGGATCAAGCCGCCGGGGCTGCTCAGCCCGCGACTCGGGCACGAACCGCTGCGTGAGCGCGATCGCGATCAGTCCGACGGGAACGTTGATCCAGAAGATCGAACGCCACCCGATCCCGCTAACCAGCAGGCCCCCGAGCACCGGGCCGCTGGCGAGGCTGAGTCCGGCGACCGATCCCCACATGCCGATCGCCTTCGCGCGCCCGGCGCGGTCGGTGAACGTGTTGGCGATGATCGACATCGCCACCGGGTTGAGCATCGAGCCGCCGACGGCCTGCAGTCCGCGAAAGGCGATCAGCCACCCGAGCGACGGAGCCAGGCTGCACAGCAACGACCCCAGCGAGAACGCTCCCAGCCCGATCTGAA
>PLIM01000016.1 GCA_003139355.1 Acidimicrobiaceae bacterium
GGGGTAGTAATTGAACCCTTCAAGTACCAGGGCACCCTGGGCCAGATCCCCGGGACAAGAGAAAAGGGATTGTCATGAAGATCGGGATCGACAGCTATTGTTTCCACCGCTACTTCGGCGAGATCTACCCGGGCCTGCAGGCGGACCCGGGCACCCGTTGGCGGATGGAAGGCGAGTTCTTAGATTTTGCCCTCCGCCAAAATGTCGACGAGATCGCCCTAGAGGCTTGTTTTTTCGATGCCTTGGACGATGACCTGTGTGCTGAGGTCAAGGCTCGCCTCGACGACGCAGGCGTCGACCGGGTGCTTGGTTGGGGCCACCCCGAGGGACTATGGGGTGGCACCAAGCCGGAAGAGCTGGAGAGCCTGAAGAGGCACATCCCTCAAACTTTGAAGCTCGGCTCAAACCGTATGCGTATCACCGCGGCGAGCATGAACTACGCCAAGGCGCCCCGGGAGGAGCTGATCGGGAGGGTCATTCCCATGCTCGCCGAGGCCGCCCGGGCTGCGCAGGACCAGGGCGTGGTCCTCGCCTTGGAGAACCACATCGATTTCACTTCGCAAGAGCTGTTGCGGATTATCGAGGCGGTCGGGTCGGAGAGCCTCCGCGTCAACTTCGACACTGGCAACGCCCTCCGCCTGTTCGAAGACCCGGTGGAAGCCGCAACGCGGCTTGCTCCCTACACCATCTCGACCCACACCAAGGACATTGCCACCCGCCGCAAGGGGGGTAGCCCTTCCGAGAACTTCACCTGGTGGCCGGCCTGCCCAGCTGGCGAGGGGGTCATCGACATGCCCGGCGTCGTCAAAGCGCTGCAGGAGGGCGGCTTCGACGGGTCCCTGAGCCTGGAGGTCGACCTTATCGGTGAGCAGTGGGCGTCGCTGCCGGAGGAGGAGATCGTCACCCGGAGCCTGGAATACCTGCGTTCTCTGCTCCCCAGCGTACCGAGCGTCTGAGGGATCTGGCCGATGCCGACCATTCCTGCTCCCCCGGACGAGCGTCGAGCCCTTGGCTTTGGCCTGCTCGGCTACGGGTTCATGGGCAAGGCGCACTCGAACGCCCTGCACACCATCCCTTACATTTTCTGGCCGTCTCATGTTCGCCCGGAGCTTGTCGCCATCGCTGGCCGTTCCCAAGTCGGTGTTGCCGAGGCGGCTACACGTTACGGGTACGCCTCTTACACGACAGACTGGCACGACCTGGTGCAGGACGAGCGGGTGGTCGTGTTTGACAACGTCACCACGGATGCCGCGCACGTGGAGCCAACTCTGGCTGCTATCGGTCGGGGCAAGCATGTGGTTTGCGAGAAGCCGCTGGCCTCCAACGCCGCCGATGCTCTCCGCCTGTACGAAGCGGCCACCGTAGCAGGGGTGAAGCACCTAGTTTGCTTTGATTACCGGTTCTTCCCCGCCGTGCGCTTGGCCTGGGAGCTGGTCCACGGTGGAGAGCTAGGTGAGCTGTATCAGGCGCGCTTTGGCTATTTCCGGCTCTTGTGACTCATCCGTGGGTGCCCTGAGCTGCTGAGAAGCGAGCAACGCCGCCTCTGCCTATGTTTTCGGACTGTTAGAAGGTTCGAAATCACGGTGAGGAGAACGACGTTGCTCGATGCCAACCTATGGCGCAGGATTCTCGGTGTCGACCGGGCGACGGTGATCGAGTCGGTTGAGGAGGACGAGGAGACCGACGCGCTCGTGGTGCGTGTTCGCCCGAGGCGTCCGACCAAGCTCCGTTGTGGGCGCTGCGGGGTCCGCTCTCCCGGCTACGACCGGGGCGAGGGGCGGCGTCGCTGGCGCTGTCTCGACCTCGGATCGGTGATGACGTTCCTCGAGGCGGACTCGCCGAGGGTTAACTGCCTGTGAGTGCCGAAAATGTCGNNTGCCTTCTGTCTAGCGAAGGTCACTTACCTGGTAGCACCCAGGTTGGGATACACGTCGGCCGGGATTGAATGGTCCTGACCGCCTGCCTGTGCCGATCATGTCCTCCAATTCCCCTGCACAGAATCCCCAGGTCAATCGCTTGGATGGGGTTTTCGGCACCCACAGGATGCAGCGAGACGTCGGTCCCGTCCGGAAGCGGAGCGGCGAGATGGTAATCACGGCACGGGTTCGATCCCGGAATGGCCGAACCAGAAGTTCAGGTCCGCGATTCCCAAGCTCTTCCCTATGTCGCGGCGAGTCGCCTTCCGGCATCACGGCCTCTCCGCCTTCGTGGGTGTGTGCGCGCTGCTTTTGGTCTCCGGAAGGCGCTGCACGACCGTCGCCTCATCCATTTGAAGGACCACATCGGTGCGAGTCGAGTGTCTGTCAGGTCTGGCGGGGAATACGCCCCTGGGCATCCTTGTCGCGTCGTCTAGGGGAATTAGCGATGCATGTCATTGACACTGGTTTCAATAATCTGTATCGTTACCTCATGCCATCCAAGACGGATGCCCAGACAATCGAATCTTTCCATCTCCTCTTCCTCCAGGTCCTGACTGCATCGCGCCAGGACTGGTTCGTCCTGAAGGGAGGGGCGAACATCAGGTACTTCTTCGGGAGCGACCGGTACTCGAACGACATCGACCTGGACATCGTCGAACGCGAAGCCTGGTGGGTCGGCGAAGCAGTCGACAAGGTTCTCGACGGGAAGGCGCTTGCCTCCCTCGTACGGAGTTCCGGCATCGGAATGTCCGTCACGCGCCCTAAGCAGACGGACACCACCAGGAGATGGAAGATCCAGCTCGTACGGGTCGGAGAGACCGGACCCGGGCTCCCCACGAAAATCGAGTTCTCGGCACGGACGGAGTTCGGAGGACCGTCCGTCCTGGAACAGGTTCCGGACACGATCGTGCGACCGTACGGCCAGCGTGCACCTTTGGTCCAGCACTACGGGGAAGCGGTCGCCATCCAACAGAAAATCGCCGCACTGGCGCTCCGGAGCGAGACGAAAGCACGGGACGTGTTCGACCTAGAGCTGCTGTTCCGCCTGCACGATGCGGAATCGTCCTCGGAGCCAATCGAGTCCGAATATGCCAGGCAAGCAGCGCAGAAGGCGTGCTCGATCCCCTACGAGAGCTACCGGTCCGAGGTCCTACCTTTCATAGACTCGGACGTCCTGGAGCTTTACGAATCCAAGAAAACGTGGGAGTCCGTGCGCGAGACCGTGGCCCTACGTCTCGACCAGATGGCCGACGCGATGAAGCAGGGAGGTGAGAAGTGAGGACGGCACAGTCGTACGCGACACTCGAACAACTCGGACGGCCAGTAGTCACGACGCGAGAGGCCTCTGTCGCATGGGGTCTCGACCCGTCTGCCGCGACTCACGCCCTCACGAGGCTCGCGGAGGTGGGTCTCGTGAGGCGGCTACGTCACGGCGTGTGGCAGATCGGCGGCGGAACGTTGGACCCACTGCTCGTGCTGCCCGCACTCACGCAGCCGTATCCGAGCTACGTCTCGCTGTGGAGCGCCCTATTCGGTCACGGGATGATTGAGCAGATCCCCCGCTCGGTGTACGCGGTGTCGCTCGGCAGGGCTCGGAGCGTCAGAACTGAAGCCGGCGAGTTCCGTATCCACCACGTTACCCCCGATCTTTACGGGGGGGCCGAGGGTGGCGCGAGCTTACGGGCTGGCACCGCTACCCCGGAGAAGGCGCTATTCGACACCGTCTACCTGCTGTCGGCGCGTTCCGGCACTGTCTCTCTTCCGGAGCTGGAGCTACCCGACGGCTTCGACGCGACAAAGGAGTGGTGGTGGGTCGATCGCATCCCGGCAGACCGTCTCCGGACAATGGTGTCGAGGGAACTCGACCGTATTCTTGTGGGAGCGGCCGAACGGCCGGCAGCCTAAGTGCTCTGGACCGTAATTTCGATCACGTATCGATGCGACCTCAGGCAGCTGCCTGGTAGTCAGGCTTGTCGGCGAGCTTCTTCATGAGCAAGGCCAGGTCGCTGCGCGTGAACTTCCACTCGAAGGGTGCCGCGCTCTGTTCGTAACGGCGCTCGAAGGCGAGCAGTCGCTCCTCGACCTCTCCAAGATCGGCGAAGTCGTTGGGCGTGTGGACCTTGCGCTGGATCACCGAGAAGTAGATCTCCCATACTTGGTTGAGCCAGCTCGCGTGCACCGGCACGTGAACGAGGATGAGTTTCGGCCACC
>PLIM01000194.1 GCA_003139355.1 Acidimicrobiaceae bacterium
TCCAGTCGAACCTTCACGGCTTTTGCCCGAATGCCTACGGGTTCATCAGCCCCGAGGAGTGGTACTTCACGAGGGGCTGAGACATCTTTGAGGTTTCTTCGGCTCGGTGGCTGTCGGCTTGGATGACGGCTCTCCCAGGGCCTTCTCCGCGACGACCACGACAGACTGGCCTGATCAATTATGGACTCGCCAGACACCATCTACACAAGCGTGTCGGCACATGGTTGCAGCCCGGCGGGCATCTCGAGCCGGGTGAGTCCCTTGGCACGCGGCAGCGCGAGACGCGAGAGGACTCCCCGTGCGGCACACCGACGGAGGCGAGAGGCTGGTCCACCGCGACACCCATCCCGCCGGACAGCACACCAACTGAACCTTCGATATCGGCTCGTCTGTCACGACCTCGAAACCGCCGCTCGTGGTTGCCGCGTTGGCGACAAAGGGGCAGTGAACGCTTCGAGGCCCCAGCTTTCCTACGCGGGCTCCACGTCGGTCGGGGGGCGCAGGCTGTCGAGCGCTCAGGCGTCCTCTCCGCGCAGCTGGGGCTCTCCGTCTACCTGAAAAAGGACTTGCGTACCGCCCGCCCTGCCCGTGTGGTGGCAGTGCCAACCGGATGCCGTGCGTACTGAATCGTACGGATAGGCTTCGGGGTCGTCTTGCGCTTGACCGAACCTGCTGTGCTACGAACCGGGTGTATCGCTCGCCGAACCGATCTAGGCAGCAATCCGCGTCGAAAACTCATAGGAGTCTCCTTCCCTCAAGGCACGGGGGTCTGCGAGATCCGGGTGGTGGTCGGCTTCGACCCGGGCGATGGGCGAAGCTCTCAGCGATCGTTCACTGTCCACGGCGACGCCGAATTCGCCGAGCGCCAAAGACGGGAACTTGTCGACCTGTGGGGTGTGACCCGGGTGGGTGTCACATCTGAGGGGGCACGGCTGGCTGACCACGGCCGATCTGCTGGATGTGGCACCTTCTTTGGGATACACTCGAATGTGGTCAACAAGAGACCACACTGAGGCTGTCCTTCAGCGGGTAGCCAACCGCAGTTAGCTGCCTGCTTGGTTCCTTCTTGGAGGCACACTGTGAGACACCACCCCCTGAAGTATGTCATAGCCACTTCCGCTATCGCCGCGGCCCTCTTTGTCCTCCCAGGAGCTACTGGCCTGCGCGCGGCTCCCCTCCGACCAACGCACTCACCAGCCTCTGGACAGTCATCGGTTCCAGCAACCCGTTCCTCCCCTGCCGCCTCAGCCAATCAGGCCGTCACGGCAGGCACTTGTTCCAATTCCACTGCCAGCACAGACTGGCTGCTTGCTTCCGCCTCACCTAGCCCCAACTTTGACCCTATGACTGCAACCAACGCCCAACTCATGGCTAACGGCTACCCGCCCGAACCTTCAGCTAGCGACCCTTCTGGCGTCGAAGCGTGGCAAAACGCCGTGTCCCACGCTATCTCCTGGAGCTCGCCGGCACCGGTGTATATCTGTGATACGAGTGGCTCCAGTATATACAATGGCGTCTGGGCGGGTCATCTGGCGAACACCTCAGCTTACGGTAATATCAATTTCCTCGAAACGTACTCCGTATGGACTCAACACTCAGTGCCAACTGATCCCAACTATGACGATGACGACTATAGCCTTGCGCCTGCTGTATCCTCTTGAACGGGTTGGGCTACGCAGACATCCTTCAAGCCGGCGTCCGGTCCATATCTGCCGATCCCCCGATGTACGAAGCCTGGGTCGAAGATTTTCCGGCTGATCTTATGGCATATACGGGCAGCCCTGCCATTGCTCCTGGCGATCAGATTTATGTAAGTGTCACCTACCTTGGGGATGACCAGACCTACTTCTTTATCGAAAATGAGACCACTGACCAGGTCTATAATCGTGTGGGCGATACGCCCGACGTCGGCCTTCTCCATGCCGATTTCCTTATCGAGCGATCAGTGGCAAACTACCTTCCCCCCTTCGGACGAACAGAAGTCTCGGACAACGGCTTTTGCAATAGTAATTGGGTTTGTTATGGTCTTACTACAGACAGTGACACCTATGTCATGACAAGTGACTGCGCGTCAAATGGTGTTCTTCTGTCAGAGCCGTCAGAAGTCGACAATAGTAACAATTCCTTCTATCAGGTATTCTATAACAAATCCCCGTGGTCCAACACGTGCGGCGTGAGCGGCAACCCGTGAACGTGCGTTTGCATTCACGAGAAAGTGCTGGTCGGCTCAGTGTCAGCCTACTATTGGATATAGTTAGTTAGAAGGAGGCTCGTGATGCGGCCTAGCGTTGTGAGGGTGTTTATTGCAGTTTCTGTTCTCGCTCTGTGCCTGTCCGGAGTTGCACTCGGAGTAAGTTTGAGCCGGAGCAATTCCCCCGTGACCACTGCCGTCCAGGTTCCCAATCTCTTGGGAAGACGACAGGTCGTGGCAACGGGCATTCTTGGTGGCTTGGGGTTGCGCTATCGCGTTGTGACACTACTCTTCGGTAACCCAAGTATAGTTGCCGGTACGGTGGTTGCCGAGGATCCACAGTCCGGTTCCTGGGTGCAACGTGGTCACACGATTACGCTCAACATATACCCGTGACGGGAAGTGCGCGGGACTGCTTACTGAGTGGGACCTGAGCCGAACTGAACCGGACCTTCACCTAGGCGGGCGTTGGACGAAGCCCTTTGGGACTGAACGATCGGCGACGTAGCCTTTCATCGGGTCCTCGGGACGATGACCGGATCGAAGAGCCGTGTTCGAGGGTGAAAAGCGGCCTTGCAGATTGGCCTCGGTCAGATAGACGTCCCTCTTTGTCACTCCCGAGGGCCCATCACGTGGTTTTTGGGCCAAGGGGTGACCTGCTCGAGGCGGGAGTTGAAAGGCGAGAGGACCCCGACTGTTGCGAGGAGCTCGTGGACGAAGACCGAGGCCTTGTCTTGCGGCAGACGGTCGAACACGCCATGGGAGATCTCGATCTCGCCTTTGGCCATCGCCCGCAAGATCGCGGGCCCGCTCGAGCGGTGGAACCAGTAGAGAACAGTGCGTGGCCGCCTGGCGGCCATCAGCGCCTCGAAGACCGGTAACAGCTCGGGGCGGACCTGCCCGGTCGCATCGGCGAGGAGGGCGGTGGCGCGCTCGGAAAGCACGCAAGGGCCGCATGTTCTGCCAAAGGGGCTGTCCTCTCGCCCACAGGTGGCGCACCCATAGACCGGCTTTGCCCCCGTGCAGGCGGCACATGCGGGTCGACCGTCGCTGTCGTAAAAGGCGAGGACCTTCACCTCCCCGCAGCCCGGGCAGGTCTTCGGGGCACGAGAGAACCGCAGCCTGCACAGCTCGCACGCGGGCTTGGCAAGGATCAGGCGGGCACACCTCTTGTACTCACCGCAGTAGCCGCAGACGCTTCGTTCTTTGAACTCCGGGCTCACTTGGTGTCATGCGGCCTGCGGATCCTGGCTCGGATGGGACGAAGGTCGCCGATCCCCGGGCCTGTCTCTCCTGTCGCCGTCACCGCCTCTTGAGACGCCTCGAGCGAGGGTTGGAGCAGGTCGTCAGGAGTGCAGTCCAAGATGTCGCAGAGCGCGGCTAGCAGGTCGATGTTCACGCGCTGGGGGGTCTTTGACACGAGCCTGTGCACGCCTTGGCGGCTCAGATGGATCTCGCGTTCTTCGAGCAAGGGGATGAGGTCGCTCGTCTGGAAAAGACCCCGGGTCGCCATGACCTGGCGCAAGCTCCAGTGCATCAGTACGTGGCGAGTGGTCATTGTTCAATCCTCCTTGGGAGCGCCATAGACCCTGGCGAGTGCCGCCCGCAGAGTCTGGTGCTTGAAGTCGTTGCTCACCGACGCGTAGATCGCTGTCGTCGACGCGAAGGCATGCCCGGCCTGTTCTTGGACGAAGCGTTCCGGGTAGCCGAACTCGACGAGGTGGGTCACATAGCTGTGCCGCAAGCAGTGCAAGGTCAGGGCCGGATCGAGCCCGGCCTCGCAACGCAAGGCGTTGAAACGCTTGTCGAGATAGCGCAGCGTCACCCGGGTCAGCCGCTCGGTGACCCACAGCGCCGGGTGGTCACCGGGGTTCAACAAAGGCCTCGCCTCCTCGACCCACTGGCGCAGGCCTTCGATGGCCCAGTCGAACTCCGGCACGCTCAGCACCGTTCGCCGGCGGGGAACCCCGCCTCTGACGGCCTTGCCGTAGCGGACATGCACAGAGCCGTAGGTGCCCCACTCGGCCACGTGCGGGTTGGGACGAAGGTCGGCGATCTCGAGTCGGCAAAGCTCGTTGCGGCGCAACCCGAACGCGTAGGCGGTCTTGATCATCTCGGCGTCGCGCATCGCCGCCAGAGCTCCCTTTCTCCCCGATCGCGCCACCCGGTCGACGCGCTCGTCGAGGAAGTCGAAGAGCGCCTGCAGCTCGTCATAACTCAATGGTCGCCGTGCCGGATTGCCCTCGTAGTCGTTCAGGTGAGCGACCGTGTTCCACTCGTGGCAGACCTGGGTCGGGACCTGTCCGAAGCGGTCCCGGCACACCGTCGGCCACTCGTAGCGGGGGTCGGTCAGGTAGTCGCAGAACATCCGGAGCGTCAGGTGATAGTTCCGGATCGTCGACGGCGCGAGACGCTGGCTGCCGGACATCAACGCGACTGTGAAGTCCTCAACGTCGCTCGGGCCTCAGCTCCATGGATAGGACTCGGCGAACTCGGCGAACCGGCGCAGCAGGGCCAAGCGGGGCTCGATAGTCGTGTCCGCGAGGAGCCTTGAGCTCTGCTGGCGGGACCAGCCGACGACCATGCCTTCGAACACGGCCGCCGCCTCGTCGAGATGGACGACACCGTCGACGAGCGACAGATGAGCAACCCCGGGGACCTCTTCCAACGCCACCTTTCCTGTCAACTGGGATTTGACATTGTCAACTTGAACGTAACACGGACGGCAGAGGCCTGCTCAGGCCGTAGCCCTGCAGGCCCGTGGCCGGGATTAGTCCCCCAGCACAGGGCCCAAGTGTCAATTCTGGCGCAATAGGGCCTGGTCACTCCTCGAGTGCCAAGGGTGTGTGGTCCAGGCTGGAGCTTGGAAGGAAGTCGGGTCGGTGGCCGAGATGGTGACGGGGACGGTGACGGTTGCGGGGTTG
>PLIM01000034.1 GCA_003139355.1 Acidimicrobiaceae bacterium
GTTTAACTGAAGACCGTGTCAGGCGCTACCACGGCTGCGCAGTGATCAGAAACAAACGCACTGACGACAACATGTCGCCTTGCGCAAAGCGGCGGTGGTCACGCGACAACCTCAACCGCGCAGAAGGCTGATGTTGGCACAATTTTCGCCAAATCTCATGTGATTTTCATCTCCCCCTGGTTACATGCTCAGTGGCGGGCCGTCCTTCGGCATCGTCACTAGTCCAGTCACATGAACCGTAGGAGGAGAATCATGAGAATCAGCCACCCAATCCGGCTTGGTGTCGCCGGGGCAGTGATCGCTTCAGGCAGCTTTCTGTTCGCCATGACGGCCGGAGCGTCGACATCCGCTCCATCCTCGAAGATCACACAGTTCCAGCAGAAACTGGAGCAACAGCTCACATACCGCGTGAACCAGCTTAAGGTTCTTTCCACTGACGTGACAAAGGCAACCTCACTTACCCCGAGCGACGCAAGCACGCTTGCCGCTCGACTCACGGCGGCTACCGCGAACATCACCGGCCTTCTTGCACAGGTGGAGACGGACACGACGATGGCTGAGCTCAGGGCGGCCCAGAAGTCGATGATCCAGGGGAACCGGGTCTTTGCTGTGCTGACGCCACAGGTGTTTGAGGTAATAGAAGCCGATACCGTCGCCGCGCAAGCGGCGACCTTGCAATCGGGTGAGGCGGCGTTGCTAGCGGAGATCGACACGCTGCAGGGTCAACCGGGATATGCAAATGCGCTCAAGTACGACACCGCGTACGTTGCTGAGGTCAACCTGGCTGCAGCCGACTCCGCGCACGTCTCAACAGTTGTAATCGCGCAGCTACCGCAGAACTTTCCTGGTGACACGCACGTCTTCGTTAAAGCGAACCATCAGCTCCTGGCCGCTGACATCGCGCTTGCCCGGGCCAACTACGACGCCAGCGTCATCGGCCTGGCATCAGGCGGTTACACGGGGTCCTGAGAGCAGGTAGCCACTCTAAACCAACTATCTGCACCGCTAAGGCGCCAAGATGGTGTCATCGGGACAAATGAGATGAGCAAAAAGCGATCACGAGTGCTCGTCGTCGACGACGAAGAGGAAATTCTTCGAGCGGTCGGGCGGGCACTCGTGATCAATGGCTACGACGTGGAGACGGCCGCAGACGGTACGACCGCCATCCACTCTTTGACAGCTCGGGCCCCGGACGTAGTCGTCCTCGACGTGTCCATGCCAGGTGTCGACGGACTTGAGGTCTGTCGCCGATTGCGCAAGGCGGGGGACAGGACACCCGTCCTCGTGCTCACCGCGCGCGACGGCGTCGACGACCGCGTCGCCGGGCTCGACGCCGGGGCAGACGACTATCTGGTCAAGCCATTCGCCCTCGAGGAGCTCTTAGCGAGGCTTCGAGCACTGCTCCGGCGTGCCGGCCCGACCGAGGCGAGCGAAGTCTTGTGCTATGGCGACCTCTCCCTCGATCTCGGATCGAGGGAGGTCTGTCGGGCGGGTCGAGAGATAGAGCTCACTCGCATGGAGTTCCTTCTCCTTGAGCTGTTCCTGCGGCACCCTGGTCGGGTTCTCACGCGCCAGGTGATCTCGGCAAACGTCTGGGACTACGACTTCGGTCCGGCCTCGAATTCGCTCGACGTCTACATCGGCTACCTGCGTAGGAAAACCGAGTCACAAGGCGAGAGCCGACTTATTCAAACAGTCCGAGGCGTCGGCTACGTCCTTCGGGAATGAGTTCGCCCCGCGCGGGACCCCTCGAGACCCGTGGAGGCTGGCTCGGCGGAGGGGACCGAGCGGCGAGACTTCAAGTGCGTTCGCGCGTCGCGCTCATTACCGCACTCGCTGTCTCTGTCGCAGTCATCTTGGTTTCCGCTAGTGCATATCTCGTATTTCGCCACGACCTGCTTGACACGGTCGACGGCACGCTCACAAGCCAGGCCGAGACGCTAAACAACGCGCGCGCGCACGGCGGCCTGCGCGCGGCACTCGATCTCTTGTTTAGCCCGCCATCCTTGCTCGCTAACCAACCCGCTGAACAGGTCGTCGAAGCCAATGGACTGGTCGTGACTCCCTCACACAGCTCAACTCAGCTTCCCGTGACCGCGAAAGTGCGCGCGGTCGCGGCCGGCAAGGCCAACGGCTATTTCACGAGCACGACTGTCGGTTCGGTACCCGTGCGCGAACTGGTGACTGGCTTCGGCAAGGGCCTTGCTCTCGAACTCGTCCAACCGGCGCGGAACGACGAGGTCGAGCGGCTGGCCGTCGCACTCGCGCTTGCAGCAACCGCCGGAGTCGTCCTCGCTCTGCTTCTCGGAACCGCTATTGCGGGGCTTGTTCTGCGACCGGTACGACGGTTGACCGCCGCAGCGGAGAGCCTCGCCACAACCCGAGACTTCGGAAGGCGGATCCCAGTTGAGGGCCGCGACGAACTCAGCAGGCTCGCAGTGAGCCTCAACACGGTCCTGGCCGCGCTTCAGAGCTCCCAGCTCGCTCAACGCCAGCTCATCGCCGATGCCTCGCATGAGTTGCGAACACCATTGACGAGTCTCCGGACCAACGTCGACATTCTGGCCGGCCGCATCGAGATCGATTCCGAGGCGAGAACGCAACTCCTCGAGGACGTGGTCGAGCAGCTAGACGGGCTGGGTCGCCTCGTTGGCGATCTGATCGAGCTTGCCCGGCAGGAAGGAGCGCTCGAACTATCCCGGCACACGGACGTCGTTGCATTCCACGATGTCGTCACAGACGTCCTCGCAGACATGCGGCGCGACCCGCATGTCGACATCAAGGACAGTGTCGTTCCCGTGTTTGTTCGCGGGGTACGCAACGACCTCACTCGGGTTGTGGCGAACCTCGTGAGCAACGCCGCGAAGTGGAGCCCAGAAGGCGCCGTGATCGAGGTGAGGCTGAGCGTTGACTCGGCGGCGGCGGTCCTCTCGGTGACCGACAAGGGGCCGGGGATTGCGGCAGAGGATCTTCCGTATATCTTCGACCGGTTCTATCGCGGTTCCACTGAGCGCAAGGTGCCAGGATCGGGCCTAGGCCTGGCGATCGTCCGGCGAATCGTCGAGGTCCACGGCGGCGAGGTTGGCGTCGTCACTTCCACTCTCGCCGAAGGGTCTTGCTTCGAAGTGCGGCTACCAATCGCCAATCCGTAGATCGGGGAAGAGACAGCCTGTGGAGTTCTTGAACGATTAGCTCCTCAAGTTGGCCGACGCCCCTTCGACTCCGCCACTTGGGCTCTCCCAGGCGCTGGGCAACAGCGTGTGCCCTGACCTTCCTCTGCTTGGAGACAGCCTGCCATTTTCGGCCATGGAAGTTGCGCGCGCAGCCACTCGGGCCGCATGCACGAAGCTTCTCGCGGCGACGAGTCGCGGACGTTCCAGCGGTCGATCCGGCCCAATTTGGCACTAGTCAGTCGATTCACGGGACCGTCACCGACGTAGCGGTAGTCCTGCTGAGTCTGCGGTACTAGTGGGTCCACGCTCAGGAACTGCCCCGTCGCCGGGCCGTAGTAGCACCCCTATCAGGTAGATCGTGCCCAACCGTTCGGAATGCGGGTCTGCGAAGTCATAGTTCAGGCAGGTGATCCGGCTACGGCTAGCAAGGTTCATGCCTCGTCAGACACCGAGGCCAATGTCGGGCCTCGATCGTTGCTGATCCCTCGCGATCGCTGGTGCTCTTGGGCTAGCTGGAGTGCCCGCTCTCGCCAAACCTCGACAAGTCGACTCAACTCCTCGTACTGAACATCGTCAAGCTGAAACTCCGCTCTTCCGAGCCGGCCGAATCGGTCCATCATCTGGACGAATACCGTGGGTTCGAACCCTCGGTCTTTCTCGGCCGCGAGCTCGAACAGCCGGTCAAGACCAAATCGATCTTCGAGAGCCTCCCGGTCCACGAAGTCTCGGGCCTCTGCTCGGCCGAACACCGCGAGCAGTTTGTCAGCCGCTAGCTCTTCTGCGGACAGGATCTGAAAGCCTGGACCTTGATCCGCTGGAAAGAGTCGGGTGTCGCTAGCCAGATCCACCTCGGTCCGATCGTCCTCGTTCTCGACGACAGAGCGCGCAAAACCAGGACCTTCCTACACCCGCTTGACCTGCAGGCCGGGTCTCGAAGAACCTGTTCAGCTGCGGGAACGAGGCGGTCGACGGCGGCAGCGCTGAGGCCGAAGAAGTCGAGGTCTCGAGTCTTGCGATCGATGTCGCCACGAACTTTGAGCGCCCCGCCGCCGGCGAGTGCGAAGTCTTCCGCCTCACCGAGTCCGGCGATGATTCTGGCTATCCGCTCCTGCAGCGGACTCAGCACGCAAGAACCACCCCTCGCTGCCGTAGGAGCCAGTCTGCCCAGGCCCGCCTCACCGTGGGGGGCAGCACCAGTTCGTCGACGAGCCCGACGAGCTCGTCAACATCGATGTAGAATCGAACGTCGTCCTCGGTGCCTTCGCGCAGAACTTGCTCATAGACACGGATGCGGTCGGCTCGCTGCCCGAGGTCGTAGGTGATCGACGGATCGCTCCATCGAACATGGAACGGCAGCTCGACCACGCCTGATGCTTTCAGCACCGAAGGGTCGTCGACGTCCTCGGGTATCGCGACGGGGCGGGCGGCAGGTCCGAGCCCTGGATTGCGAGTCCTCGCCATATCTACACTGTACGGTCGAGTTCGCCCAGCTCACGAGGTTCGTCGCTGCTGCCGTCCGATGGCTCAGCATCCGCCAAATCGCCGTCGATCCCGGCGTGTCTACATCCACGGCATACAAGTGGTCGGCTCGTGGAGCGCCATCAGTTCCCACGATGCATCCGTCTACATAACGGCGACATCCGAGTTCGGCGGGACTGGTACCAAATCTGGCTCGGAGAACTGGAACGATGACAGCCGCATCGTTCGCCCTGTGCTGCTGGGCCGCAGTACGAGAGCGGCGGAGGCGAGCGGCCGTTCGATCGTCTACGTCGTCGGTAGTCCCTCGAGGCTCCGTACGAGTCGCTCCACGCCCTCGTCCTCCCGACCGGGAGCGACGCCCTGGTAAACGTCGAGGAACACCGAGAGCGTCCGATGACCCGACCAACGCTGGCAGACGACGGCGTCGACGCCCTCGCGAAGCCACCATGAGCAGGCGGCGTGACGGAGGTCGTGTCGCCGGAGTCGTGAGAGTTTGGGTTGGCGAGGGTCATCGGCCGGTAGGTCCTCTCGTCGGGGAAAGACCTTCGACCGTGCTGGCTCCCACACCGTCCGGCCGAACATGTCGTGCGCGAAGGGCCTGCCGCTTCGATGAAAGACGAGTCCTTGAGGCCCTTCGCCGTACAGCTCCAAGTGACGCCGAAGCTTCGCCACCAACAGCGGTGGCACCGGTACTCGGCGACTCTCTGACACATCCCGGTCCTTGAGCGGTCCCCAATCCGGGTCTTCGTCCGCGTCCAGCCAGCGGTCCGACGTGGGTCGATACGCGCGACGCACGACTAGCCAGCCCGGCTCGTCGCCGGCCGGAAGCTCGACATCGTTCCAGAGCAGTCCAGTCGCCTCCCCCCAGCGCAATCCGCACAGAGCCATGACGAGCACGAAACACTCGACAATCCCTCCCCAGGCACCCTCTGCCACGCAAGTCTTGGCGAGCTCCAACGACTGGGGGACGCTGAGAACCATTTCGGCGTTGACGGCCATAGCTGCCCGGCCAGCCAGCACCGTCGTCCTGCCCTTCACCTTCCGACGAGGCCTCACTACTGCCCAAGGACTGCGCTCGATTGGCAGGTCGTCCCGGCCGACGGCCCAGGTCCAACACCCCTTGAGCGGCTGAAGGAACCGTGTCATCGTCGCGGGGGACACTCGCTTTCGCGGATCCCGCCCGCTCCTCTCGAATCGAGCCACGAATTCCACCACTTGCGCCGAGGTCAGCGAGTTGGCCGGTGCAGAATGCACCTCAAGCCACGCGCGCCCGGCATGCTGTCGGTATGTGATGCCCACGGCGAGGTGATCTGGGAGGAAACTGGCCGACTCTAGGAAATCGGCCACCGCCTCAGCGTCACGCCCCTCCGGCTCGGTCCCAGGGACCAGCAACCACCGGCGCGCCCGATTGAACGAGCGAGCTGCCGCCGTCTTCGTTGCTGGCTCCCACTCGGGGTGCTGGCGGAAGTAGAGCTCGGTCAGGTCGAACACAGTCAGTCTTCCAGGAGCTTCAGGTTCCTCGGGATCCACGAACTGCTTGGCTCGGAGATCGAACGGCAAGCCCTTGGTGAAGTCACCGTCGAGACGTTCCTTCCAAGCCTGCGCCAGGCCGGCCTTCCGAAACCGCTTCAGCCATTGGACACCGTCGACTTTGCCCTTCACGTCCCAACAATCGAGCCGCCGACGGCGCGCCTGCCCGGTGGATCGGTCACTGGTGCGCTGAAAGGTCGAAGCTTTGACGATCCACGTCGAGAAGGTTCTTGGGACCCAGGGGTCGGGGTAGTCACGAGCCATGCGAGGCTCCCTCTTCTTGCGAACCAGTAACAGACGGCCATTCGCCGGAGGCTGCGACCTGTCGTTCATCGTATCACCTTGAGGTTGAATCTGGGTTGAATCGGACCGGCGTTAGTGAAGTTCGCCCGTGCCCTCAAGTGAGCTCTCCGGCAGGCGGCTACCTATGGCCTGCGGGTCCTTTGAAGCTCCCGAACAGCCCTGTTGAACTGGTACTTCTCGTCAGACCGGCGATATAACGGACAGGCAGCATATCGACTACAGTGGTGCGCAAGGAGAGGTGCGAGAGCGGCCGAATCGGACTCACTGCTAATGAGTTGACCTGGGAGACTGGGTCCGAGGGTTCAAATCCCTCCCTCTCCGCTCGTTTCTTGAGGGCGAACTTGCTTCGCTCGCGGGTCAGTGAGTGTCCGCGCCGGGAGAGCTCTTGACCAATCCCGCCACGGCCCCCCCGCATGCGACAAGCCCGCCGAGAAGCCCAAGATAGGCACCAATACCGTGACCCACCGTGAGGTAGCCAGCCGCTGTCCCGCCATAAGGAGGACTGAAGAAGGCCGCAACAACGAGGACGAGACTCGCGATCGTTAGAATGAGGAGGACCGCCGCGTGCGGCCAGCCCGGAGACGCCTGTCCTGTCGTGCCCGAACTGATTGCCACGATGACTTCCAGAAGAAGG
>PLIM01000099.1 GCA_003139355.1 Acidimicrobiaceae bacterium
CCGGCGAGTAGCCGAGCCGCTTTTCCACCTCCGCCAGGGGAAGGGACTTCAGATCGTCCTCCTCATCGGGCTTCGATCCCGGCTTCGAGTCGGGAACCTTGGGCCGGGCGCCATCAGATCCCATGATGGGTATTTTGCAGCCTCTCGTGTGACACACGCGTATTGAGTGCCTGGATGGTTGTCGTCATGGCCTCTCACCGCGGCATCGTCCTGGTCTTCGAGCGCGACTCGATTGAAGCTGGACGGCGACCGGAGAGAACACCACAGCGTTAGTATATGCAATGATTAGTGTATGAGTGATAGTGGCTCAGGTCCGTCTGAGGCGCCCGACTCGGTGGTCGATGCCGTGCTGTCGGCGAGCCGGGTACTCGTGGCGGTGGCGGCACGGTCTCTCGCCGATGTCGCCGAGGAGGTCACTCTCACCCAGTACCGGACCCTCGTAGTCCTCGCGTCCCGAGGACCGCAGAACCTTGCAGGACTCGCCGACGCAGTGGGGGTCACCCCAGCGACTGCGACCCGGATGTGCGACCGGCTGGTGCGAAAGGACCTCATTCGCCGCAGGACAGAGCGAGACGATCGGCGCCAGCTCCGGGTGGCATTGACCGTCAAGGGTCGGTCTCTGGTCGATGCCGTCACCGTTCGTCGCCGTCAAGAGATCGGACGCATCATGAGCGAGATCCCCGTAGAGCAACAGGCCGTCCTCGTGCAGGCGCTCGGTCGGCTCGCCTCGGCCGCCGGTGAGGTGCCAGAACAGGACTGGACTACAGGCTGGGACCTGTAAGTGGGCCGTGGCGTCCTCGCATTGCCATCCCGATGGCGATCGCCGCTGCGGTCGCTCCAAGCTCGGGCGGCCCGCTGGCTCGCGTCGGCGTCCTACGGTCGCAAATGGCTCGCGCTCGGCGCCATCATCGGCGTCACCGCCGGCCTCGGCGCCGTCGTCTTCTACGAGGCACTACGGGCGGCAATCCATCTGTTCTTGGGCGTGATCGCCGGTTACACGGTTCCTACGCCTGTCGGCGAGGGAAGTAGGGCTGCCTCGGCGCATTTCACCCGACCCTGGGCGATCCCGCTGATGGTCAGATTTAGCAGTAAGATCTGATCCCGCGAATATCCCGCGGACGCCGCCGTCCGTGGTCGTTCCTCAACGTGCGGCTAACGCGATGACCTGCCCTAATAGGTCGCCGTGATTCGTCGTCGTACGCCTGACCGCCCTTCCCAAGCTGAGACCCACCGGTCGGGTGCTGGGCCGGGGCGCTCGGCGTTCGCGTGACTTCGCTGCGCGAGCAGGCTACGTCGGCGTCACGATAAGTGGAACCGAGGGTTTGCCCATCGAGATCGCGTACGTCAACCGCCGTTGTCACCAACGTGCCGGGACCCGTACGTCGAGTGGCGACTGGGGTGTTACATCTACTCCACGGGACTGTGCTGCCGCGAGCACGTCGGCCAGATCGCCGGTTGCCCACGTCGTGACAGCGCACACGGGGCACTCACCAGTCGTGCTGCAGTCGGCCGCAGTGCCCAGCTGTGCGAGATTGCGCACGTGCACGAAGGCGTCCGACGGGTAGTCGGCACAGATGAGGTGCCAAAGGTCGCCCGGCTCATGCCCCATGGCCGCGGCGACCCGCGGGCGTCGGGGGAGATCGACTCGATCAGCGCGGACCCGAACTAAGTACGGGCGGTCCAGATACTGGATCTCGTCGCCCGTCGGCTGCGCGTCCTTGAGCCAACTCACGGCTTCGGACAAACTGCCAGGACCCCACAGAAGGTCGCAAGGAAGGCTTGTTGCTTCGAAGCGGGTGTCGAACTGATGCACGTCCCACCACGGGTTCATCTCAGCAGCCGGCACGAGGAGGATTAGATACGTCAGGTCTCGGCCGTCCGGCACGCGGTCGAGAATGTTCGCGGGCGCATGAATGGACGTACGTTCATCCCATCCAACGGCGCGGACTTCTCGCTTGATCGGTCCACCATAGAGGCGGCCTCCGGGGGTGGGGTTTCCCCAGAGCTGGTTGACGATCTCACTGAGCTCTGCGATGGACCGCTGCGACTCATTCGGCATGTTGACATGGAATCCGTGGGGATGAGCCACAGAGTGACGCATCTTCACGAGCAGCTGGTGCAAGTAGCGGCTTCGCTGTCCCGGCAGCAGCCCCTCGGCTCGTGCCCAGGTGAAGAGCTGGTCGAGCGTTCCTGTCAAGGGCATCGTCGCACCCGATCGCAACCGGACTTGCCAACCGCCTTTCGCGTGGCTACCTCGGCGGTTCAACGCTCCGTAAATCTCGTCGAAGCCGCGGACCACGAGGACGTCCTCGGTTCCGTCCTTCGCTGCTAGCGGGATCCGACCGTCATAAAGGGCCACGAACCGTTCGCCCAGCGCCTGCTCGAAGACGAGGAGGGAAAGGTCGGCGGCGACGGTGAACAGCTCGTAGCAAAGAACCCCGTAGGTATGGACCGCCCGAAGTCGCTCGAAGGCGAGGCGCGTTTGCTCTGGGACGTTCTCGCGGAGATCGCACCATCCGATCGCCTCTTGCTGAAGCTCGGTAGCGAGTTCAGACGTCACGGTGCCCGGGAGGAAGCCGAGTGGGGAAAAGCGCAGCGTCCGAGGGTCGGGGGTGATCAGCTGGTCGAATGTCTTCGTCTCCACTCTGTCAATCATGTCGTCGGGGTGCGCGGCGAGAGGAGCTACTGGACCGAGCGCACCGCGTCTTCACGATCGTCCAGCCAAGTGTTGGGCAGACGCAGAAAGACGGGTCCCTCGGGCGTGTGCATTCAGCCATCGGGGCGGAACACAAAGGTCGAAGCAGAAGAAGCTCATCCCTACTTCTGCCCTACTCTTGTCCGGCGGCCCGCTGATCGATCGGCCCTGGCCAGCGTGCGTGCTTTCACAAACACCGATGTAGAGCGATAATTTAGGCCCACTGGAGCCGACACCAACAGACCCCAGAGAAGGCTCGGAGAGGACTCATAGACCAGAGGTCGAAGACCGAGAACTCGGTCACCAGCAGTGCAACAGCCGGAGAGCCACGTCGAACGCGACCTCAACAGTTGGATCGGTACAGACGCTGAGCACCAGTTCGGCCCGTGTGGTGTCCGCTAGCTCCCGCCCCGCCGAAGGACGATCCGGGTCGTTGCTGTGAGGCTCGTTCAATGTCAGAACTACTGGTGGCGTCCGGCTCGTGAGTCTCTGTATAACCACGCTTCTTAGCCGAGCACGGCGAGATGCGCCGCTGCCACGATCCAGGAGAACGCACGATGAACACGACATCGGTCCGCAGGAGGATCACCCGGATAGCGGCCGCGGCCGGAACGCTGGGAGCTCTCTGGTTCGCAGCGGCTGCTCCGTTCTTCCAGGGGCCTCACGTTCACTGGTAAGTCGCAGTGCTCGCCGGCGAGCGCGCAGTCTTCCTCGCCGGCGCAGATGCAAGCTCCTAGCGAGCACCGGGTCGTCGATGTACCCCCGACATGCTGATCCTTCCACTCGCCGTCGCTGTGGGGTTGCTCGCCGGATGGGTGACGGGCGGTAGTTGGCGCGCTCTCTCAGAGCTGAGATTCAAAGATTCCTCGTTAGTTCTTGGGGCGATCGCGGCACAAGCAGCGCTGGAGCTTCCAGGAATCCGTGGCTGGCCATCAGGACTGCGGTTCGCCATCGTCGTGGTCACCTACCTCGTCGCAGGTTGGTGGGTCTTCGAGAACGCTCGAGCCTCGTCAGGCGGAGCGCGCTTCGGATTGGGCCTTGTTGAGGTCGGATGGACTCTCAACCTTCTTGCAATCATCCCGAACAGAGGCATGCCGGTCTCCGAGTCCGCACTTGAGCGCGCCGGCATCGCGCCGTCCGCGTCGGTGACCGTAGGTCACTTGTCCAAGCACGTCCCAGTGAACCACGGCACTGTCCTGCGCGCGCTCGGGGATGTCATTCCGCTGTCCTGGTTCCGGAGCGTTATCAGTATTGGTGACATCGTGATGGCCGTCGGAATCGGACTTCTAGTCGCGGCAGCAATGAGAGCCCCGGCTCCTAGCGAGAGTCCGGGTGCAACGCCCGAACCTCTTGCGGCCACTCGTACTGGCGGCCGTGGGTGACCCAGGACCAGCGACTTCCGAAGGCGGCCCAGTCTTCGGAGGTGGATGACCCATTGCTTGGCATCGAGCTGCACGCCAGCACGCTCGATCTGATCCGTACGCTGCTCACTGCGCTCGCCAAGATGAGTGAGGGCACAGCGCCCGCGCTCACGGCTGAACAACGGAGGTACCTCGCACAGGCCATGGACATCGCAGCCGACCTCGACATTGTCCTCGAGCTGCTGGCAGAAGCCTTGGATCTCTTGCCACCTGCGACGCAACCTGGCGGCCAGCACCGGACCTAGCCCCTACGAAGGCCAGCCGCGCCTCCACCGGCTTTCGCTCCACAGTCACGGAGAGCCAACAATCGAATCAGCAAACCCGTCCCGCGGTGTGGCAAGCAGTCAACCGCCGTAGCGGACGTTCCACTTGAGGGCCGCCCAGACAGGCCAAGACGCGACAATGCGAGACGATTCGACACGAACTGCGACAGCCTTGAGCTACCTACGGATCAAAAGGTTGGGAATTCGAGCTCCGCCGAGCGCACTACATGGGTCGACGTGAGTGGTTAGGTGGGCGCGCCCGACCAAGGAGCGCTTACTACCCCACCGTTGGCGACAGTTGAGGCGTTGCAATCATCGACCGGAGAGCTGCGCCCAAGTCGAGGACCGGCGGGCAACGTCAAAGATCTGCTCTACCGAAGTCGTCTCCAGCAGCACAGGCTGCTTTTCCAACCATCTACGCAGCTGCCTCCGGTACAGGACATCTACGCCCACCGGTTGCTCTTTGATGGTAAGCGAGTCTGCGTTCACGACGACGATCACGCCCCGTGTTCCGATGGGCATCTTGCAGGCTGCAGACAGGAGCTTTCCGACTCGATGAGCCTCGTGCCGGCTGTTTCGCAGGGACGGCTGCCGTCGGCCGTTCACCATGAAGACGTTGCCAGCCACCCAAATCGAGGAATCGAAGTGGTGCTTCGCGTTCAACGAGAAGACGCCGGCAGGTCCTATGACAAGATGGTCGATATCCGAACCGTTGTCGCCGACGGGAATCGAGTGCAACACGTGCCAGCCCTCACCGAGCCGCGCAAGCTCGTTCCCGACCAGCTTCTCGCCCTTCTCACCCATTCGCCAGGCCCGCTCATCTGTGTGCACCCGGAGAACGCGAGCAAACCATGTAAGAACTGGTTGGTCCCGCTGACAAGCAATCGCTTGTGCCCTGACTGATTGACCGGGAAGGTTCTTCGCGAGATCAGTCCCCGGCTCATCACTATCGCTCGGAGTGCCAGCCGTTCCCGTTTGGTCGATGGCGACGGCTCTGCCGGGTGACGCGGGTGGTTCTCGGCTCACTGGGGGCTCCTCGGCGCCCGAGCTTTCGGACACCGGCACGACCGTCGATGACCTTGTCACTTCTGGATGGCTATTCAGCCACTCGGCAACGGCCTTTTCAAAGAGTACCGTCTGGGCTGGCAAGTTGATCACCTGCGCGCCGGTCCGAAGATCGAACGATCCGATCGCACCACCGTCCCCGTCGTTTACGTACAGGCGGTCCACAGCAAACCGCCGCCATCGTTTCACCGACACTTGAGCAGTCGAGTCCTCGTGGGTCGTGTCGCTCATGCCCACCTCCGAGGCTCGAAAAGTTCCATCGGCGGATTGTGAGCCGTGCTTGAACGAGCCCAGGAGAACCGTCCGATCCGTGCGCGATTCGTGCGCGAACGGCCGGACGAGGGTCCGGTGAGGCTAAAGGCGAACGTGTCAACCGTCGATAATCCAACTGCCATGACAGCAGGTGATTCTGCCCGCGAGCAAGCCAGGCAGCTCTCCGAGGTATCAGAGATTCTGCGGCGAAAGTCAGAGTGGGCTTCACAGCGCTCCGCAAACTTCGCGGCAGGCGCGACGGGGGAGGAAGCTCTGGCAGAAGCGTTCGCGCCGTTGACCGCGAAAGGCTGGTACCCGCTTTACGACAGAGCATCGCCCAATGGAGGCAACATCGACCTCCTGGCTGTCGGCCCGTCTGGTGTCGCCGTCGTCGACGCGAAGTCGTGGACCGGCGCAGTAACGATCGACGGCACGAAACTCCTCCTGGGCGATCGGAGCCGCACTAAGGACCTGAACGGATTGCGCCGCCAAGTTGCCGAGGTCGAGGCCGCGTTGCGAGATGCTCAGCCCGAGGTCACGGTCCGTGGATTCCTCGCTTTGGCTGGAGAACAGGACCGAAGCCGACACTCGGAAACGATCGACGGCCTGAGGGTGCTCGGCATTGACCAGCTTGTGGTGCAGTTCTGTCGATTCGAGCGGCCTTTGAGCGCTGTCGAGGTCGAGACGGTACTCAGGGACATCAGTCTTGCCTTTCCGCCTGCTGGCGTAGCGGGTCGTGGCAAGGTTCCGGCATCAGGGACCGCGGATCGAGTCGAACCAACGAACCCACGAACAGAGGCGCTCATTGCCGGCTTCATGCGGTTTTACTACCTTCGGCCGTGGCATCAGGGAGGCAAACGAAGGCTCTACCTGAAGGACGCCCATGGAACGGACCTTGGCTGGAAGGACACCATCGGGGGCGAGGTAACGCTCACTTGCTCAGAAGACAGCGCCAAGCTCGTTGGAGCAGTGTTGAACGCGGCAACCGAAACCGGGGTCCCGCTCGCCGCCGAGAGCCTGCCCCGAGTACCGGTGACGCTGCTCGGGGGACAGCTTCTCGGACGGGTTGCACGAAAGTACGTGGCAGTGCTTCTCGGCCAGGAGTGGCGCAAAGGTGGGACAAGACGGCTCTACGGAAGGCTCATCGATCCCGTCGAGGGACATTTTGAGCTGGGATACGTCGACCTAGTTACTGGTGATCTGCATCCGGCGATCGAGGGAGGGCTCAACAAGAACCTCGGAACGGGGAAGGGCTACCTGGGGCGATTGGCCGAACGCGATCCAGCTCGAAACGGCGTCAGGAAGTCCGGAGCGCGGTAGCTCGACCTGTTGCCGCCGAAGCGCCAGGTGCTTCCTTCGACCGCCAAGAGACCACGATTGCCTGAGCCAGTCAAGGAATCCATTGGGCCGTGATTCAACCGCTTCGGCCGCTTGACTAGGCAGTCCATGTCGGCTTGCTCCTCAGGATGGTCACCTGGACCAAGGTCGGTAAGGCAAGATCACAGTGTGCCCGACCCGATAGCTCTCGGCCGATCTGTGGTGGTTGGACTTGGGGACGCTGCCCCCGGTGAATGGTCGTCGTGCAAGCGGATTCGCGTCGCCGCCGTGAACCGGGAGATCGCCGATGAGCTCGGGGCGGCCTGGCGGGAGCGGCGCTCGGTCACCATCGAGCTCACGCCGGGCCTCGGTCTCGATGATCCCGAAGTGCCGCCTCCCGAGGCCATTACGGATCGACAGCCCTGGGAGTGGTCGGCCGACCTGGATCTCGTGGCCGAGCGGCTTCACCACAGCGTGTGGGCCAACTCGATAGACACACGCGCCGGTTCGTCGCAGCAACGGTGGTACTGGGCTGAGCTCGCATGCAGTCTCGGCGCCACCCGCACCGACGCGGGAGGCGACGTCGTACTCCCCGACGGCACGCTCGCCGTCTGTGACGGTGGGCCTCTCGACGTCGCTCTCTCAGATCGCGTCGGCGTGCCTGTGCTTCACCGGATCTCGCTCGAGCACGGGGTGCTTCAGCCGCTCGGCGCGAACGATCCTGTCGGTGTTCGGCTGGCGTCCGACCAGCTCGAAGCCGTGGCCGAGCCCGGAGCCATGGCCCGGGTCATCGCCCCCGCGGGCTCGGGCAAGACGAGAGTGCTCACTGAACGGGCCCGCCTCCTGCTCCAAGGTTGGGGGCTCCCGCCTGCCGCCGTCGCCTTGGTCGCGTACAACACGAGGGCGGCGAACGAGATGAAGACGCGCCTCGCCGATGTCGCCGGCGTGCAGGTGCGCACGCTGAACGCCCTTGGACTGAGGTTGTGCGGGCGCCGCTCGACCATCGAAGAGGTCGAGGTACGCAGACTGCTCGGCAACCTCGTCAGGTTCCCGAAACGCTCGGAGACCGACCCCCTGGCACCGTGGCTCAAGGCGCTCGGGCGAGTCCGCCTCGGGCTCGCCGACCCGGCGACCGTCGAGGATGAACTACCCGACGTGTCCGATCTCGAGCGTGTCGCCCGTGTCTACCGTGCTCAGCTGGCCGAACAGGAAGTCGTCGACTTCGACGAGCAGGTGACCGGCGCTATCGAGCGGCTGTTGCGTGATCCCGCCTTCCGCCTACGGGCCCAACGCTCAGCTCGCGTGCTCCTCGTGGACGAGTTCCAGGATCTCACGCCCGCGCACCTGCTCCTCATCAGACTGCTCAGCGGACCGGCGGGCGCAGTGTTCGCGGTGGGCGACGACGACCAGACAATCTATGGATATGCCGGTGCCACACCGCGCTGGCTGGTTGACTTCGGCCATTGGTTTCACGGCGCCGCCCTGCACTCGCTGGAGGTCAATTACCGGTGCCCCGCCCCGGTGGTGGCCGCGGCATCGAACCTGTTGACGCGGAATGCCGTTCGCGTCGCGAAAGTGATCCACGCTGGCCCCTCGGAGGATGCGCAGGCCAGTGACCGCGAGTGCCTGTTGATACTTCCGGGTGACGACGGCCCGGCTACCCGGGCTGCCCATCGGGTGCGGGACCTCCTCGATGGGGGCGCACTACCCACCGATGTGGCCGTCCTGGCGCGGGTAAACGCGTCGCTGGCCCCCGTGCAGGTCCTCCTTCGCAACGACGGGGTGCCCGTGAACGGAGGAGTGAGCAGACAATTCCTTCAACGAGGCGGCGTCCGGACCGCTCTGGCGTGGCTGACAGTTGCGACCGCTCCCGATTGGGCGCTCCCTGGTCCAGTGTTGCGAGACGTCGCGCGGCGCCCCAAGCGCGGCATGAGCAGATCGCTTCTCGACCTTGTCGGCAAGCAGCGTTCCATCGACGGCCTGGCCAGCCTGGCGG
>PLIM01000181.1:0-144 GCA_003139355.1 Acidimicrobiaceae bacterium
ACAAAGCGGTCACCGACACGATTCGGTGGGCGAACCTGAGTCGACAAGGCCTGCCACTGAGCAAGAGGGAGGCGACCGATCTCCGCTGGGCGCTCCTCAAAAAGGCTGGCGACCTCACCTTGGAGCAGGCAGCTGTGCTCGAAC
>PLIM01000181.1:225-38230 GCA_003139355.1 Acidimicrobiaceae bacterium
CTATGGCCACCACAGCGTCAAGGCGATCACGGCCATGATCTACCTGTGCTGCTCGGGCATCGAACTCGAGCTGCCGTGGTAGTCAGCCGGGTATCACACCAGCCACGCGAACCTGTGGTGCACAGCCTGGGGAGTGACGCCGAGGGACCCGCCGATCCGACTCCACGACAAACCGGCATCCCGGGCTCGGCGGATCTGGCGAAGCAACTCCTCGTCCAGCAGCTGCTGCAGGCACGCAGTCGTCTCCAACGCAGCCGATGGATCATCACCCAGGCGCTCGAGCAGGTCAGTCCATTCCGTCAGCTTCGACACCCCGAAATCTTCTCAGATCACCCACAGGAACCCCAGGAGAACCACGGTCATTGAGAAACCGTGCAGAGCTAGGGCGACGGGCGCCAAGCTCACACGTGAGATCAGGGACGACGGCTTCGGGCTGACAACCACCCTGATAGTGCCTGGCGCGGGCGAGATGATGCTCTACGAGCCGAAGCACCCGACTGCGTACGGCCTTTGACGAGCAGTTCGCCATCGCCTTTCTAAGAGGTCGAGTCGGCCGATCGGTTAGACCGGCGTCCCCGAGGCTGCGAGACGCTCGCGTCCGTATGCTGACTCGATGCCTCGTCGTGGGCCTGTCCTTCCTGCTGTCGGGGTGACGGCGGTAGGCGTCGCGGCCGTTCGCGCCGCCGAGACGACCCGATCCGACCGGCTCTTCGCGGATCGGTTCGCGGCCAGTTTCGTACGAGCCGCTGGATCAAGTCCTCGCTCGCCGGACGGGGCCGAGAGCCGCCGCCGGCCTGCTCGCTTGGTCGCCTGGATCACCGTCCGGACCCGTTTTCTCGACGATCTCGTGCTCGACGCCTGCGCACGCGGATGTCGGCAGGTGGTGATCCTTGGTGCCGGTCTCGACGCGCGTGCCTTTCGGTTGGCTTGGCCGGACAAGCTCCGGGTTTTCGAGCTCGACCTGGCTGACGTGCTGGAGTTCAAGGAGCAGGTGGTCCGGGCCGAAGCCTGGCGACCCTCCTGTGAGCGAATCGCCGTGCCGGTCGATCTTTCCGAGGACTGGACCCGTCCACTCGGCGACGCGGGGTTCGACGCGTGCTCGCCGGTCGCCTGGCTGGCCGAGGGAGTGCTCGCCTACCTGTCCCCGCAAGCCAGCAACTCGCTTGTTGTCCGCGCAGCGGAGCTGTCGGTGCCGACAAGCCGCCTGGGTCTCACATTGGCCAGTTCCCGGCGTCTTCAAGCATGGCGCGAGGCCCACCCCGACGGTGCCAGCGGGCCGGGCGACTACGTCGCGCTTTGGCGCTCCACAGCTCCCGCAGAGGCGATCGAGTGGCTCGCCTCTCATGGCTGGCATGCCGAGGTCTTCGACGTTGCGGAGCGCTCAGCCGCCTATGGCAGGCCGCTCGAGCAAGACGCCCGCCGGACAGACGGTGCCCGCCTCGTCGACGCCGACCGCCGATGACGCCGCTGGCTGAATGGGATCACCACGGGCTCGGCTGCCAGTCGTGACGCCGGCTCGGCCGTCTCAAGGCAAAGAGCGGGCCTCCTCGGCTGACCAGGCTTGTTCTGCTGCGCCGAGGGCCGCCGGGATCGAGCCTCGCATTTGAGACGAGGCGCTCAGGGCGGTCCCCAGCGCTTCGAGCGCTTCAAGCACGACGCTGAGGCGGGCGCGCTGGCCCGTGTGGTCGATCCGCACGACCGTGCCGGCGAGCTCGCCGAAGCCCGACGAGACGGCGACAGGGCGATCAGCCCGCGCCCGTTCGACGAGGGAGCGTGCATCGATACCAGGCGGCGCGGCGAGCGTCGTTGCGACGACTGCCGCGTCGGCGTCGCTGGCGAAGGGAGCCAGCCCGAGGGCGCGCGCACCGGCGCGGCTAGCTGTCGCGGACGCGCGATGACGCCTCTGCACGCTTTGCAGGCCCTCGGCAAGGACGCGCTCGACCGCAGCTTCGAGGGCGAGGATCTCGAGCGGCGACGGCGTTCCGGGGATGGTGCTCTTGTCCGAGTCGACCCATTGGTCCTTCCAGTCGAGCAGCGAGAGCACCGAGCCCCGGGGTGCGCCGGGATTGTCGCGCATCGTTTGCCAGGCACGGCCGCTCACCGCGGCAATCGAAATGCCGCTGGGCCCGGCCAAGGCCTTCTGTGGTCCGATCACGGCGATGTCGATGCCCCAGTCGTCGAGGCGAACCTCGTGCGCCCCGACCGAAGCGACGACGTCGAGCATGATGAGGGCGCCGCTCTCGCGGGCGAGCCCGGCGATGGCCGCGGCATCGTTGCGGACCCCGCTCGCAGCCTCGACGTGGACAAAGCTCACCACTGAGATCTCGGGGTGGGCCCGAAGCGTTCGCTCGACCTCCTCCGGCTCGACAGCCTTGCGAGGCTCGGCCTCGATCCCGATGACCGTCGCTCCCGCTTCGCGAAGCCAACGTCCGATCGCGGCACCATATGGGCCCGTGGTGAGGTTGAGCGCGACGACGCCGATCCGGCCGACTCCGCGCACAGCCGCTTCGAGCGGGAGGACCGCCTCGCCCTGGGGCAGGACGACGTCAAGGCGAGTCTGGAGCAGCGAGGCGATGGCGGCCTCGAGCCGCTGGAGACGGGCGGGTGGGATGGGCTGCAGGTCCAACAGCGTGTTGGTCACTGGCCCTGGACAGCCTCGGGAGATGTCTCGTCGCGGAAGTGGCACGCCGCCAAGTGCGCCGCGCTCGTGCTGACGCGCTCGAGACGAGGTTTGTCGCTGCTGCACACCTCCGCGGCACGCGGGCAGCGGGGATGGAACGAGCAGCCGGTCGGGATGTCGATCGGGCTTGGTGGCTCGCCTTTCACCATCGGTCGGACGAGCTCGACCTGGTGCAGGCGCGGCGCGGACGCGAGCAACGCGCGTGTGTAGGGATGGCGCGGGTCGCGAAAGACCGATTCGCGATCGCCCTCCTCCACGATTCGCCCGAGGTACATGACCGCGAGGCGGTCGCTCAGGTGGCGCACGACGGCCAGGTTGTGCGAGATGAACACGACGGTCAGACCGAGGCGGCTGCGCAGGTCCTCGAAGAGCCGGAGGATCGTGGCCTGCACGGAGACGTCCAGTGCGGAGACGGGCTCGTCGGCAATGATGACGCGCGGCTCGACAGCGAGCGCCCGTGCGATCGCGATCCGCTGTCGCTGACCCCCGGAGAACTGGCTCGGCAGGCCATCCAGAGCGTCACGCGGGAGGCCGACGAGTGCCATGAGCTGCACGCACCGCTCCTCGATGCCGACGCGGGCGACGAGCCGGTGGACCCGCAGCAGCTCGCTGAGGACCTGACGGATGGTCATGCGGGGGTTGAGCGATGAATAGGGGTCCTGGAACACCATCTGTATCGCACGCCTGTCCTGTGCGGCTCGCTTCAGGCCGAGCTCGCGACCCTCGAAGCGCACCGTCCCCGAGGTCGGGGCGATCCGGCCCGCGATGCACTTCGCGATGGTGGTCTTGCCACATCCGGACTCGCCCACGAGGCCGATGACCTCGCCTTCGGCGACCTGGAACGTGACGCCGTCGACGGCTCGCAGCAGGCGGCCGTGCTCGGCAGCGAAGCTCACATAGAGGTTGTCCACCTCGATGAGCGCGTCAGCCACGGTTGCCGGCCGCTCTTGGCGTCGCAAGCTCGTCGGAGTGCAGGCATGCTGCCTCGTGATCGGGACCGACGGGCTCGAGGCGGACGTCGGTCGTAACGCACTCGGGCGTCGCGAACCGACAGCGGGGATGGAACGTGCAACCGCTCGGAAGCCGGAGCGGGTCCGGAAGCGAGCCCGGGATCGCGAGCGGCTCGCGCTCTGGGGTGTCCACGTCCGGCGCTGCCGCGAGCATGCCGGCGGTGTAGGGGTGCCTCGGCGTGGCGAGCACGGCAGCGGTGGTCCCGGTCTCTACGAGGCGACCTGTGTACATGACAGCGAGCCGCTCTGCGACCTGGCTGACGACGCCGAGGTCGTGGGTGACGAAGACGAGCGACAGGCCGCGCTCGGCGCGAAGCTCTGCCAGCAGGGCAAGGATCTGGGTCTGGATCGTGACGTCGAGGGCGGTCGTCGGCTCGTCGCACAACAGGATCGCCGGGTCCGACGACAATGCGATCGCGATCATGATCCGTTGGCGGGTGCCTCCCGACAACTCGTGCGGATAGGCACGGTAGCGACGCTCAGGATCGGGGATCCCCACCAGGTGCAGGAGCTCGAGCGCTCTTTCTCGCGAGGCGCTGCGGCCGAGGCCGAGCACGTGCCGCGGGGCCTCGGCGATCTGGTTCCCGACGGTCGCGACCGGGTTGAGGGCACTGAGGGCGTCCTGGAAGACGATCGACATGCGTTGGCGTTGGCTGTGGCCGCGTCCCCGGCCCCCCGCGGCCGTGCCGAGGGTCACGCCGTCGATGACTACCCGGCCCGAGGTGATGCGCCCCCCATTTGGCAACAGTCCCATGATCGCCCGCAGCGTAAGGCTCTTGCCGCATCCCGACTCGCCGACGATCGCGAGCGCGCCGCCACGCTCCAGCGAGAACGAGGCATCGTCTACTGCTCGAAATGCCACACCGTGGCGCCGCATCTCGACGACGAGCCCCTCGACCTCCAAGATGGGAGTCATTCGGGCCGCAGTATGTCCGCGAGTCCGTCGCCGAGCAGCGACAGGGCGATTCCTGTGAACACGACGGCCACTCCCGGCATGATGGCCATCCACTGGTCGGTCTGGAGGAAGTTCTGGCCGTCGGTGATCATCGATCCCCAATCCGGCGCGGGAGGCTGGATCCCCAGGCCGAGGTAACCGAGCGTGACGACGGCCAGGATCACGATCACGATGTCGGACATCGAGTAGACGATCGCCTGGGTGACCGTGTTGGGCAAGATGTGCCGCCACAGCACACGGGCTCTCGAAAGGCCGCCACCTTCCGCGGCGGCCACCCAGTCGAGGGTGCGGGCGACCATCGTCCCGCTTCTCGTCATCCGGGCGTAGACGACCCAATCGGTCAGTGCGAACGCGATGTAGATGCCGTGGGTGCCCACACCAACGAAGAAGACCAGGGCGATGATCAAGACGTAGAAGGGGAACGCCAGCACGACGTCCACGATCCGCATGACGGTCGAATCGAGGCGTCCGCCGAAGTAGCCGCACACCGTGCCGATGAACACGCCGAAGCAGAAGGGGAAGATCACCGCGAGCACGCCGACTTGCAGGTCGGTGCGCCCGCCGTACAACAGGCGTGACCACGTGTCGCGGCCAAGCTCGTCGGTTCCCAGCCAGTGAAGCGCGCTCGGGCCCGAGAGTGTGTGCAGGAGGTCCTGTCCCACCGGGCTGTAGCGACCGATGACCGGGGCCAGCAACACGAGGGCGACGATGGTGGTGATCATGACGGCGCCCGCCATGAAGGTCCGGTTGTGGAGCGCTCGCGACTTGAAGGAGGGCCGGCGAGCGACTTCGTGCTCCGGCTCGATCAGCGCCACCGACGGTGTGATCGCCGCGTTCACTTGAGCCTTATCCTCGGGTCGAGCCGTGCGGTGACGAGATCGGTTATCAAGATCACGACGATCACGCCGAGCGCGTAGACGAGCGTGACGCCCTGCACGACCGGGAAGTCGTTGACGCCGATCGAGGACAGCATCAAATCGCCGAGCCCGTTCAGGGCGAAGACTCGCTCGATCACCACGGTGCCCCCGATCAGGTAGGCGATGTTGATCCCGAGCAAGGTGACGGTCGGGACGAGCGCGTTCCGGGCGACGTGCACGAACGTGACACGGGACGGGCGCAGCCCCTTTGCGCGAGCGGTCGCCACGTAGTCGGCTCCGAGCACCTCGAGCATGCCGACCCGCAAGCTCCGGATGAGCACCGGGACGATGGCGAAGGCAGCGCACAGCCCGGGCAATACCAGCGAATACAGGTGTTGCCACAAGGTCGTGCCGTAGCCGCCGACCGGGAACCAGTGCAGGTCGAGCGAGAAGAAGATGATCATGATGATGCCCAACCAGAACTTGGGCATCCCGAGGCCCATCAGCGAGAACAGCCGCACGGCGTGGTCGCCGGGCCGGTCCTGGCGGGTGGCGGCGAAGGCTGCCAGCGGCACCGTGATCACGATCGCGAAGAACGTCGCGACCAGTACGAGCGATCCGGTCAACGCGAGGCGGGGGGCGATGAGGGAGGCGACCGGAGCCTTGTAGTAGATCGAGGTGCCGAGGTTGCCATGGGCAAGGGCGTACAGGTAGGCCCAGAACTGGCGCCAGATCGGCAGGTTCAAGCCGAGTTGCCGACGAAGCGCCGCGACTGCTGACTCCGGCGCATGCGGGCCGAGAACCATGCGGGCCGGGTCGCCGGGGATCAGCCTCAGGAGCAGGAACGTGACGACGACCACGCCGAGCACCACTGGAATTGAGAGGAGGATCCGGCGCACGACATAGCGCCAGCCGGGGCTGGTGAGAAACCGTGGCGTGGGAGGCCATCCACGCTCGGGAGAACCGAAACCGGCCGCCGAGCCGCCTGCAAGGGCGGTCGTGGGCTCCTTTTCGCCGAGCTCAGCTCGGCCGCCTAGCTCAGCCAGACATCCTCCAACCGGTACGCATCGCCTGGGCTAACGGCGAAACCGTGCAACGTCGGTTGTCAAGCGTAGATGCTCGGTGGTGGGCTTGGCCCGACACCGGTCGACGCCGGTCGCCTCCGGTCGCCTGATATCGCCGAGGTGGGCTTGGCCCGGCACCAGGCACGTGCCAGGACCGGGGCAGCCCCCGGACCGGCAACGCCTCAGTCGTGTGAGCGGGTGTGCAACTCGGCGGACGCCCGCATCCGCGCATGCATCGTGAACGCGGCGACGATCGCACACACGAGCATCATCGCCCCGGCAGCCGAGAGCGCGGCGTTCAGGCCGTGGCCGAACGCGACGTACGCTGCCTGGGTCACCTCCCTCACGATCTTCGTGATCGCCGGCGTTCCCTTGAATTGCTTGGCCTGGGAGTTGAACGTGCCGGTCGTGACCGCCGCTATGACCGTGTCCTGGAAATGCTTCGGGATACCGATCAGGTTGAGCTGACGAACAAGGCTCGTGATCAGCTGGCCGTTCACCATCGATCCGAGGATCGCCACGCCGGCGACGGCTCCGAGCTCGCGGCTGGTGTTCGTGGCGGATGCCGCCATGCCTGAGTGCTCGGCGGGGAGAGATGAGAGGGCAGTGGAGGTCACCGGGACCATTGCGATGCCGAACCCCACACCGGCGATGGGGAGCGTCCAGCCGATGGTCGACAAGCCCGAACTGGGAGTCAGGACGACTTCGGTCAGGATGATTCCGATTCCCGCGAGTGCACAACCGACGGTCATCGGCAGCCTCGGGCCGGATCGCGCCACCCAACGTCCGGTCAGGAGCGAAGCGATGACCATTGCGGCTGCCATCGGAGCGAAGTCGAGCGCGGTTCCGTAGCCCGAGCTCGTGCCTACGTCCTGGAGATACAGAGCCACGAAGAAGAAGATCGAGAAGGTACCGAAGTACGTGCAGAACGCAACGATGTTGCAACCAGCAAAGGCTGAACGCTTGAAGAACGAGACGTCGAGGATCGGGTTCGTTGCTGTGCGTTCGTAGAGCACGAAGAAGATCGCGAGGACGAACGAGGCGGCGAACAGCTCGTCGATCCTGAAGTTCCTGTAGCCCGACGACTCGCCCTGGATGACGGCGAAGGAGACAGCGGCGAGGGCACCGGCGCCGAGAAGAAAGCCTGGGAAGTCCAAACGACGGCGAACCGTATTGACGCTCTCGGGCAGGATCAGCGCCGCGCCGCTGAGTGCGACCAAGCCGAAGAACAGGTTGAACCAGAAGACTGCCCGGAAGGAGTACACGCCCACCAGCAGGCCACCGATCAACGGTCCCATGGCGAGCGCAAGCCCGGACACGCCTGCCCATACCCCGAGTGCCTTCGCACGCGATCGCCGCTCGGGGTAGAGGTGGCGGATCATCGAGAGCGTGCCCGGCTCGGACGCCGCCGCCCCGAGTCCCATGATGACCCGGCCGGTGATCAGGACATCGGCGTTTGGCGCCAACGCGGCGAGGACCGAACCACAGCAGAACAAGATGACGCCCGAAAGCATCACCTTCTTTCGGCCGAGCTGGTCACCGAGCGAGCCGAAGATCAACATGAAGCTCGCAAAGACGAGGGCATAGCCGTTGATCACCCACTGCAGCTGGGTGATCCCGGTATGAAGGGTCGACTGCACGTTCGCCAAGGTGACGCTGATCACCGTGTTGTCCATGAACGTCAGGAACAGCACGAGCAACAGGGTTGCCAGGCCGAGCCGTCGACGCACCGGGCTCAGGTGGAGCCCTATCTCCGCAGGGCTCCCTGGCGGCGAGGAGATCTCGGCGTCATCCCCGGGGATCGGCTCCATGGCCTCGCGGGTACGCGACGCCAAGCGGGCGAACGGGCCTTGACCGCTCGCTGATGTGTGGAACATCAGGCGGACCGGCTCGGCGCGATCGCGGACGACCGCCATCCCGCGGCCGCGGCCTCATGGCCGACCGATTGCACACAGCCGACGGGCACGAGCTCCTTTCGAGAGTCCTCCTGTGCCTGAGCGTATGGCTTGACTCCTCCAGCCGCTCATGGCGGGACCGAGCAGGACGATCGCGTACTTTCAACGTTGGATCACTTGGACGATCGAAACGCGGATCGTAGTAACTCGACCGCTGTGAATGTCGGGCTGAGCCCTTCTGCAACGGTGTTGTAATGGAGCGACGTCGACTTTTCTCAGTTACCAGGCGCAGGCGGCGACGCCATCGCCGTCCACCTCTGCGGGCACGTCGTCCTCCTCGGTGCTGAGTGGGAACCCGGCGGTCGTGAGGCCGTGGCCGAAGCCGTCGAGATAGGTGTGCGCGTCGACCTGGCGCGGGTAGCTGTTGGCAAGCTCGTGGAAGCGGGCCGTGTGGCCGGCCTCGAGGAGATGCGTGAGCTCGTGGACGATCACCCCGTCGAGCACCCACTCCGGGACCGTCTGGAGGCGGGATGCGATGCGGATCTCCCGGGAGTGGAGCGAGCATGATCCCCAACGCCGTTGTTGGCGCGTGGACCATCGGATCGAGGACGGCCGGATGCCACCGAGGTACTGGTCCGCCAGGACGGCGGCACGCGCGGCGAGCCCGGCATCGGAGGCGTGGCGGCGGCCGGTGCGCTGGAGCAACTGCCTGACCAGTTGCTCGACGAAACTGTCCCGTGCCGCGCGCGACATGCGCTCTGGCACGACGACGACCACGTGGCCTGCCTCCCAGAACGCAACGCCGGTCTTGCGGCGCCGGGCACTTGCGCGGATCTCCACCTCAGGTGTGACGTTCGGGTCCATTGGACTCCCCTTTTCCCATCGGGCGTGCCACGATGGTAACGAGGGGGTGTTCGCGCCCGGGGGATGACCCAGGTGCGCTCGACTGGCGGCCGGCGCGAGGCAGGAAGAACGCACGGTGACCAGCATCCCTGGCAGACCTGGATGAACGGGATCGCACGCCTCGGGCAGCCGTCGGCCTGAGATCCGCAGGTCAATGGTGAAAGCTTGCCTTGTTCTCCGTCGGTCCCCGATTCGGCCCGGCCGAGGTCGCCAGCCTCTTCAGCACCGCCTGCAGGTCGTCCAGGAGCATCCTCGCGAGATCACGGCTGAAGCCGTTGCGCACCACCACGCGCAGCACCGACACGTCGTCGAGCGCCGGCGGCAAGCTGTACGCGGGAACGAGCCAACCGAACGAGCGGAGCGATTCGGAGATGTCGTAGACGCTGTAAGGCAGGGTGTCTGTCAGCCGGAACGCGAACACGGGAATCCCTTCGGCTCTCGAGACGAGCGTGAACGGGCCGAGCCGCTCGATCTCACCGGCGAGCCACTGCGCCGTGTCCCGGCAAGCCGCCTGGACCTCGCCGTAGCCGTCGGCGCCGAGGCGCAAGAAGTTGTAGTACTGCGCCACTACCTGGGCTCCCGGCCGGGAGAAGTTCAGGGCGAACGTCGGCATCTCGCCACCGAGGTAGTTGACCTTGAACACGAGGTCGTCCGGCAGGGCCTTGGCGTCACGCCACAGGATCCAGCCGACGCCAGGATAGACGAGCCCGAACTTGTGGCCGGAAACGTTGATGGACTGGACCCGCGGCACCCGGAAGTCCCATCTGAGTCTCTTGTCGAGAAACGGAGCCACCAGCCCGCCAGACGCCCCGTCCACGTGCATCGGCACGTCAGGGCCGCCCCCGGTCGCGAGGGCATCGAGCGCGGCGGCGATCTCGGCCACAGGCTCGTAAGCCCCGTCGTAGGTCGATCCGAGGACGGCCACGACTCCGATCGTGTTGTCGTCGCAGGCTTTGACGGCGTCCTCCGCAGTGAGATGGGCCGTCTCCGGCCCCACCGGGACCAGGCGGGCTTCGACGTCGAAGTAGCGGCAGAACTTTTCCCAGCAGACCTGGACGTTCGCGCCCATGACGAGATTCGGACGGTCCACCGGGAGCCCGGCGGGAGCGCGGCGCTGCCGCCAGCGCCACTTGAGGGCAAGGCCACCGAGCATGCACGCCTCGCTCGACCCGGTGGTCGAACAACCCGTCGCGCCGGAGCCTTCGGCGTGCCAGAGGCGTGCGAGGATGTTCACGCATCGCCGCTCGATCTCAGCCGTCTGCGGGTACTCGTCCTTGTCGATCATGTTCTTTGAGGCGCATTCGGCCATGAGCAGCTCGGCTTCGGGCTCCATCCAGGTCGTCACGAACGTCGCGAGATTGAGCCGGGCGTTGCCGTCCAGCATCAGCTCGTCGTGGATGATCTGGAAGGCGATCCGGGGAGGCATGCCCTTGTCGGCAAGGCGCAGGCGCGGGACCTCGCCGACTTCCCCGTGTTGGGAGAACTGCGGCCGAAAGCTCAACTCGTCGTAGTTGTCGGCGTCAGGCGTGTGAGGGTGAAGTGGCACGGTTGGACCTCCTCGTCGTGTCCAACAGTAGGGGCGGGACCCGGCCGTGGTCTGACGCCTCTGTCCGATTTCCGCCAGACTCTGGCCGGGGCGCCTGACAGACTCCAGGCATGGGCGAAGTGACGGTCGGGACTGGGCCGGCGAGGGCCGCCGTGTCGGCACTGCTCGACGACGATGCCCGGTACTTGGCGGTGCGGAGCCGCGACGCCCGTTTTGACGGGTGGTTCTTCGTCGCTGTCACCTCGACGGGTATCTACTGTCGGCCTAGCTGCCCGTCGCCGGCTGCTCGGCCGACGAGGGTGTGCTTCTTCCCGACCGCCGCAGCGGCGCAGCGGGCGGGCTTTCGCGCGTGCAAGCGGTGCAGGCCGGACGCGACCCCCGGCTCACCGGAATGGGACCGCCGCGCCGACGCGGTCGGGCGCGCGATGCGCCTCATCTCCGACGGCGTCGTCGACCGGGACGGCGTGCCGGGACTGGCCCGCCGGCTCGGATACAGCGAGCGACATCTCCACAGGCTGCTGGTCGCCGAGGTAGGGGCGGGTCCGCTGGCGCTCGCCCGGGCCCAGCGCGCTCAGACGGCGCGGATCCTGCTCGAGACGACAGGGCTCCGTGCCGCAGAGATCGCCTTCGCGGCCGGCTTCTCGAGCGTGCGGCAATTCAACGAAACGATCAAGGAGGTCTTCGCTGTCGCCCCGATGGCGCTCAGGGCGCGCTCGACCGCCCGGGGTGGGTCGCGGAGTGTGTCGTGGTCCGCGCCCGGCACCGTCGCCCTCAGGCTCGCGTACCGACCCCCGCTTCAGGCTGAGCAGCTCTTCGGGTTCCTTGCCGCGCGGGCGATCCCCGGGGTCGAGGAAGGTGACGCGGGGCGCTACCGCCGGACTCTGTCCTTGCCCCACGGGACCGGTATCGCCGAGGTCAGCGTCGATGCCGGAGTTCAGAGCTGCCTGCGATGCGTGCTCGCCCTCGAGGACCTACGCGATCTCACAGCCGCGGTCCGCCGGTTGCGACGGCTGTTCGATCTCGATGCCGATCCGGTAGCAGTCGTCGAGGCGCTCGGAGCCGACCCCGTTCTCGGTCCGTCAGTCACGGCGATGCCCGGCCTGCGAGCGCCAGGGCACGTCGATGGTGACGAGCTGGCGTTCCGGGCGGTCCTCGGCCAACACGTGAGCGTGGCCGGCGCCCGGACTGTGGCAGGTCGCCTTGCCGCTGTTCACGGGCTCAGGCTGGGCGAGGCGTCCGGTTCGCTCACGTGCCTGTTCCCGAGCGCACCGGTGATCGCGGCGCTTGCGCCTGAGCAATTGCCGATGCCGGCCGGCCGTGCGAGAGCTGCTATCAGGCTCGCGTCGGCCCTCGCATCGGGAGAGGTGATCCTCGACGCTGGTGCCGACAGGGACGCCGTCGCCGGGCGGTTGCTCGCCATTGACGGGATCGGGCCGTGGACCGTGGCCTATATCCGCCTGCGTGGCCTCGGTGATCCCGACGCCTTCCTGCCGAGCGATCTCGGGGTCCGCCGGGCCCTCGAGGCCCGTGGGCTTCCGGGTGATCCTCGAAGCGCCACCTCGACGGCCGAGGCGTGGCGCCCGTGGCGCTCGTACGCGTTGCAGTACCTGTGGTCCGCTCCGATGCGTCCTGGAACGGACACGGGCAACCGCCGTCAGACGGTGAGAAAGGAGCAAGCAGCATGACGCTCGTTGCCAACGAGGCGCCGGCCAGCTACTGGAGCACCTGCCGAGCACCGATCGGCGAGATCCTTCTCGTCGCCGACGACACGGGCCTTCGCGAGCTTCAGCTTCCCGGTTGCTTCGCCGCTCGCGACGACTCTCGGGCCTCATCGTGTGCCGGCGCTCATCTGGCCAAGGCCGCCGAGCAGCTCGGGGCGTACTTTGCCGGTGAGCTGACGAGGTTCGATCTCACGCTTGTCCCCACGGGCACGGCCTTCCAACTTCGGGTCTGGTGGGCGCTGGCGGACATCCCGTATGCGAAGACCGAGAGCTACGGGTCGGTGGCGGCCCGGATCGGCAGCCCGAAGGCGAGCCGGGCGGTCGGCATGGCGAACAACAAGAACCCGCTTGCGATCGTGCTCCCATGCCACCGCGTCATCGGGTCCAACGGCAGCCTCGTCGGCTATGGCGGCGGGCTTTGGATGAAGCAGTGGCTGTTGGCGCACGAGGCAGCGGTTGCCGAGCGCATCGGAGCGCCGCCACGATGAGGCTCGAAGCCTGACGGTGTCCGGGTACCGTCACAGAGCCCAACGTCGCAAGGAGCCCACATGCCCACGTCTCACCTCGCCGGATCAGAGCGCGCCCGTCTTTGCGATGAGCTGTCCGAGGCCGGCCCGGACGCGCCGACTCTGTGCGCGGGGTGGTTGACGAGGGACCTCGCAGCTCACCTGTTCGTGCGCGAGCGCCGCCCGCTTGCAATGCCCGGCATCTTGCTCGGCGGACCGTTTCCCAAGCTCACCGACAGCTCGATGGCGCATGCGCTGAGGAGCCACGGATACGCGGGCCTCGTGGCCAAAGTTCGCTCCGGGCCTCCGCTGTTGTGGCGGCCGATCGACGGTCTCGTCAACCTGGTCGAGTACTTCGTGCACGCCGAAGACGTACGCCGAGCGGCGCCAACCTGGGTGCCGAGAAACGAGCCGCAGCTCGACGCAGCCCTCTGGGTCACTCTCGGTCGCATGTCCCGGGTGCTGACCCGCAAGCTCCGGGGTGCCGGGCTCGATCTCGAGCGGCCTGAAGGCGAGCGGATCGTCGCTCGCCGGGGGGAACCCCGTGCTGTGCTCAGCGGCGGTGCCCAGGAGCTCGTGCTGTTCCTCTCCGGTCGGGGTCAGGTCGCGAGAGTCTCGCTGAGCGGCGCCGAGGAGGCACAACAGATTGTGCGCGGAGCCAGCCTGGGGATCTAGGGCTCGCCTTGCGTGAGCGCCGACTGTGGTCGCCAGCCCCTGCGGCCGGGCTGCGTGGGCGGCGCTGTCAGGAAGGAGACCCGAAGCCGCCCCCATCGGCTCGCCTGGCCGCTTGCCTCGCGCTCTGACGCTCGGACAGTCGCGCAGCGTAGGCGGCAGCCTCGCTGCGCCGGTCCATCCCGAGTTTGGAGAGCATGCTCGAGACGTAGTTCTTGACGGTCTTCTCCGCCAGGTAGAGGCGGTCGGCGATCTGCCGGTTCGTCAAGCCCTCGGCGACGAGGTCGAGGACACGCCGTTCCTGATCCGAAAGCCGGTCGAGGCGTTCGTCGCGAGTGGGTCCGTCGCGAAGTCGGTCGAAGACGCGCTTTGTCATGGACGGGTCGATGAGGGACTCGCCCCGTCCGACCCGACGCACTGCGTCCAACAGATCGCTGCCACGGATCTGTTTCAGCACATACCCGGACGCTCCCGCCATGATGGCGGCGAAGAGGGCCTCGTCGTCGGCGAACGACGTCAACATCAGGCACTGGACACCTGGCAGTCGTGAGCGCAGCTCGCGACACACTTCGATCCCGTCGCCGTCAGGAAGCCGGATGTCGAGCACCGCCACATCCGGACCGAGAGCGATACCACGGGTGGTCGCCTCCGCAGCGGTGGCCGCCTCGCCGACGACCTCGATGTCGCCGTCGGCTTCCAGTATGCCCCGCAAGCCGCTTCGGACGATCTCGTGATCGTCGACCAGGAACACGCGTAAAGCCATCCGAGCCCTCCGTCGGTTCCCTTCGACCTTACCGGCGGGACGGCGTGCGACCGGGAGGCATCTGTGAGAGCACGTCGGGGCCGAGCGAGCGGTAGTGATGGCGCCAGATGAGGCGATAGATGCCTATCCGCCGCGGGATGGACCTCAAGCCCGGTATGAACGGCACCAGGGCCAGCAGCAACGTGAGCGCCATCATGATCGCCCACACCTCGATGTCACCGTTGCTGGAGCTGTTCATCGGAGGAACCTGGTACCACATGGTGTAGAGCCAGAGCCAGGCCTGCCCGGGGAAGTTCCCGGTCTCGTTCATCATTCCCCATTGGCTTCCCTGGAGATGACGCAGGCTCGCTTGATCGGCCAGATACATGCCGTCCGCGATGAACAGCAGCGGGTTGGTGTAATTGGTCGCGTACAGCTGAGGCGTCGCAAGAAGGGCGCCATCAAGGGCTCCGGTCCGTGCCATCGACTCGAGGTTGCCGATGAGAACGCCAACCGGGCCGTAAGGGCCGCCCTTCACGACGAGCTGGCCACTGGAGAAGGTCGCGTTTGCGACGACTCTCTTGTAGGCGGCGTCCCACTTCGTTCGTTGTGTCGCGGACGCGCCTTGGTACTCCGCAAGCGCGGCATCAAGAGCTGGGCGGTTCGGCAGTGTCGCAAGCGGCTTCAGCACGAAGTCCTGGGCGGTGTTGATCGGGATCCTGACTCCCACAGCGTGCTCGAGCGAGATCGGGCCGAGCTTCTGGCTGGCGCCCGCCGTGTTCGTGTAGGGCGGCCCGTAAGTCGCGACCCCGCTCGTTCCGTTGAGCTCGGCCATTGCGGTCTGCGCGAAGTCCACCGGTGCGGCGTTCGACCAGGATTTCACCGTCACTGGAGGGTCATCGGGCGATGAGAACACGATGGCACAGGCGACCACCAGAACAAGGACGACCAGGAACGAGATGAGGACCTCTTTCGCGATGTCATAGCGCCTGTAGTCCCCCTGCCACTCGACGACGTCACGGTCCGTCTTGAAGCGGCGAGCCCGGTGGGCCCCGGAGGTGTCGGATGCGCTGGTCGCGCTCATGACTGGTCCTCCGGTAGCGTCCACAGCGGCTCCTCCGACGTGGGCTCCTCCGACGTGGGCTCCTGTGCCAGCGGCTCCTGTGCCGGCGGCTCCTCCGACGTGGGCTCCTGTGCCAGCGGCTCCTGCAGCAAGGGTTGCTCTTGTGGCGAAGGCTCAGTCAGTTCTTGTGGCACAAGCAGAGACGTCGCGGCCGTGACGGTGGTGGTGAGGCTGAGGCCGGCCTTGGCGAGTTGAGCCTCGGTCGGAGCGAACGGCGGAACGACGCCGTGGCGCCTGACGAGCAGGACGTGAAGCCCGATCAGGATCGCGACGATGAGCGGAAGCAGCACGATGTGCCACATCAGCATCTGGCCGAAGTTGAGAACGTTCCAGAAGGCACCGGCACCCGTGGCGTTGATGCCGTCCTTGGCCTGGGTGCTGATCCATTCCGAGTCGAAGTTCTGCTGCGAGAGATAACCCGTGAAGGCCGTCGCGATGGAGATTGCGAACGCGATCACGCCGGTGATCCAGGTCGCCTTGCGCGGGCCGCGCCACGCCGCTATGAGGAATTTGGCCCATAGATGCACGACCATGAACAGGAAGAAGAACTCGGTGGCCCACAGGTGTACCGAGTTCACGAACAGCCCGGCATTGGACTTGTGCCACCACGCCGGGCCCTCGACGGCGAGCACGGCGCCCGACAGCAGCACGACGATGAAAGCCCCGATCGTCAAGGCTCCAAAGACGTAGGTCCACGACGCCACGTAGGCGGGCTGGCGGTCCGGCAGCAGGCGGTCCGGCGGGAAGGCCTCGACCGCCCTTTCGCGGAGCTTGCCGGTCCAGGTTCCCTTCTCGGGGCTGACGGTAAGGGTATCGACCGCGGACGCGCTCACTTCCGTCTCGCTTCATGCCTGGGAAACGGCAGCACGATCGCGGCGACGAGCATGACGATCATGACCGCGATGACGATCAGGTTCGCCAGCGAGATCTGGACGACTCCCCAGCTGATGTACTTGCCGGTTCCCCCTAGGTGCACCAGCGCTGCGAGCAAGTTCATTCCACCCGCAACTGACGTGTGGCTCACGAGCCTCACCTCCCCACCGCATCTTGGCCGCGGCGCGCCGTGAACCCTAGGGCCGAAAGTCCCTACTGTGCTCATGGATAACATGCCAAGGTGAATTGGGCGTGCTTCGCGGTTGGTGTCGTGGCGGTCGTGCTTTCGCTGACCTCCCTTATGCCGCTGCGCGGACCGGTGGGTTCGGGTCTCTCCTTCGTGCCGAGCTGGATCGTCGGCGAGGCGCCGCTGCATCTCGCAGCTGTCGTTGTCGTGGTGATGATCGGCTGCGGGTTTGCGGGTGGTTTGGGGAGTTGGCCGGCCTGGGCCGGCTTGGCGTTGGCTGCAATCGCGTGCACGGGCCTGGTGGCACAGTTCGCCTCCGGCCTGCGGTCCCGTGGGCACTTCGACGTGGCACTTGCCGAGGCGGGCCAGGTCGCACCACGGTGGAGCTGGAATCCGCAAGACTCCCGGCGCGTCGTTGTAGCCCTGCCGATCCGGCCACGAAGCGTCGAGCGGCTTCGCGACATCTCGTACGCGGACGACGCCAGCCGCGCCCATCGCCTCGACATCTATCGCAGAGCCGGACCCGAAAGGCCGGCCGCGGCGCCGGTGCTCCTGTACTTCCACGGTGGTGCCTGGGTGATGGGAGACAAGCGCGAGCAGGGCATCCCGATGCTCGAGCATCTCGCGGAAAGGGGCTATGTGTGCGTCACCGCCAACTACGCCCTGAGCCCGAAGGCGAGGTGGCCGCGCCATGTCCTCGACTGCAAGCTGGCACTCGCCTGGGTGAAGCAGCACATCGCCGACTACGGGGGCGATCCCGGTCTTGTGTTCTTGTCGGGTGGCTCGGCCGGCGGCCATCTTGCGGCGCTCCTGGCGCTCACCGCCAACGACCCGGTGTGGCAGCCGGGTTTCGAAGACGAGGACACCACAGTCGCCGCGTGCATCCCGATGTACGGCGTCTACGACTTCGTAGACCCCGACAGGATCGGCAACGCCAACCTCACGCCGATCCTGGAAAGGCGCGTGTTCGAGCAGGCCGCTGCAGATGCGTTCGCCGCGGCCTCGCCGATCTCGAGGGTGGGTGAGTCAGCGCCCCCGTTCTTCGTCGTCCACGGCCGCAACGACGTTCTCGTTCCCGTCGAGAGTGCCCGCGCGTTCGTCAGAGCGCTCCGGGCCCACAGCACCGAGCCAGTGGCCTATGCCGAGCTGCCGCTCACCCAACACGCCTTCGACAACTTCTGGTCGCCGCGGACGGTTCATTTCGTGCACGCCCTCGAGCACTTCACCGCCTGGATCGTCGCGACCCGTGCCGCGCAACGGGAGGTAGGGCGGTAGTTCCCTTGGCGGTGGCGGCCTACCATGCAGCAGATGGCCCCAGCAGGTAGAGCAGACCGGCTCGAACGGATGACGAACCTGGTCCTGGTTCTCCTCGAGACGCCACGCCTGGTCTCCCTGCGGGAGATCGCCTCGACGGTGGAGGGCTACCCGGAGGGCAAGGAGGCGAGCCGCCAGGCATTCGAACGGGACAAACGGGCGCTTCGCGAGCTCGGGATCCCGATCAGCGTGGAGCCGTTGGCGGGCGACGAACAGCTCGGCTACCGCATTCACCCGGAGGACTACTACCTTCCCGAGCTTCGGCTCGACCCGGATGAGGAGCAGGCTCTGAGCTTCGCGGTCGCCGCCGTGCAACTCGGTGGCGCGGCAGGCCGGGATGCGGTGGCCAAGCTCGGCGCAACGGGAGAAGTTCCCGAACCCGGCCTGCCTCCGATCGCCGTCCTGCCGTCGCTGCCTGCTCTCGGCCGTCTTCACCAAGCCGTGCGTGACCGGGCGCTCGTGCGCTTCGGCTACCGGGGACGGCGCCGCGAGGTAGAGCCGTACGGGCTCACGTTCAAGTTGACGGCCTGGTACCTCGTCGGACGCGACAGGACTGCGCCCGACGCAGGGCTGCGCACGTTCCGGGTCGACCGTTTCGAGGACACGCCGGGCCTCGGCAAGTCAGCAGCCTTCGAGCTGCCGGCGGGATTCGATCTGCGTGAAGCCGTGCGTTTCCTTCCCTGGCAGGTCGGAGGCAGGCCAGCGGGCCCATGTGGCGACGAGGCAGAGGGTTGCGGGCCCCCCCCTGTGGAAGTGACGATGGTCGTGGACGCGCGGCTCGCCCGGAGCGTGGTCGCCACACTCGGCGCCGGGTCGGTGGAGGCCTGGGAGCCGTCTGGCGTCGTGCGCCTGCGGATCGTCGTCCCCGAGCAGAGCGCGTTCGTCGACTGGGTCGTCGGTCTCGGCGACACGGCCGAGGTACTCGGTCCCCCTGATCTGCGCGCGGCCGTCGTCCGGCAGCTCGCAGATCTGGCGGCACGTCCGCGCCAGGCAACGGACCTGGCGAGTGTGCCCCGGTCGACGCCGAACCTGCCGGCGCCCCCGGCGGTGTCGCCGGCCCCGACGGAGGCCGGCCCGGTGGCTGACGACGCTCTGGCACATGGGCGCACACTTCCCCCGCCACACGCGACGGCCGGTGACCGGCTGAACCGGCTTTTCGCCATACTCGTGTACCTCGCCAGAGTGGGCGAGGCGCGGCTTGCGGATCTGGCCGCCCGATTCTCCGTGAGCGAAACAGAGCTCCTCCATGACCTCGAGCTCGCCGCCTGTTGCGGCGTGCCGCCGTACACTCCCGACCAGCTGATCGACCTGTTGATCGACGAGGACCGCGTCGTTGCCGAGGGCCTGCGGGAGCTCGCACATCCCCGCCGGTTCACGCCCGAGGAGGGCTTCGCCCTTGCCGTAGCCGCCCGAGCGCTGCTCGCAGTGCCAGGGGCCGACGACCACGGCGACCTCGCCGGGGCGCTCGCCAAGCTCGAGACGGTGCTCGGGTCCTCGCGTCTTGCAGTGGAGGTCGACTCGTCGCCGGCGCTCGGCCCGCTCCGGGCGGCGGCCGTTTCCGGCGAACAGGTCGAGATCGACTACTTCGGCGCGTCAGCGACGGAGCCCTCGACTCGCGTCGTCGACCCATATCAGGTCGTCGTCCGAGAAGGCAAGTGGTACCTGGACGCGTGGTGCCACCGGGCAAGCGGCCTGCGGCGCTTCCAAGTCGCCCGCGTGCAAGCGGTACGTCCGACGGGCCGGATCGCCGGGGACGTCACTTCGCTCTCCGAAACAGAGCGTGAGGCGCTGTCTCGACCCGAGGCCTTCCTTGGCGCGTCCGAGGCCGTGATGGCGACGGTCGTGTTGCCGTCCGAGGCGCGTTTTGCCGTGGAGGGGCTCGTCACCAGTGGCCTCGTGCAGCTCGGCGACGGCCGTTTGGCGGCGACCATCCCCGTCAGCGATGCGGAAGGCTGGTTCGGCCGCCTGCTCCTGCTGCTCGGACCGAAGGCAGAGGTGATCGACCCGCCGGCCCTCGTCGACGCGGGCGCGAGGGCTGCCCGTCGAGCCTTGGACCGCTACAGCCGGTAGAGGTCGCGTCCGAAGCGGTAGGTCGTGCGGTCGGCACAGCGCGTAACCAGGGTCGGTGCTGAGTGTCGCCAAGCTGGCTCGGGGCAGGGAGGGGTACTACCTGGAAACAGTGGCCTCCGGCCGGGAGGACGCCGGTGCTCTCATCGAGCCCGAAGGGCTCTGGCTTGGGCAGGCAGCGGCGAGCCTCGGCCTGGTGGGGACGGTGGACGGCCCTGCGCTGCATGCGCTGCTCGCCGGTGTCGACCCCGCTTCTGGCGAGGTGCTCTCGGCGCACCACGACAGGGTTCGCGTCGCCGCCTTCGACTGCACGTACTCGACCCCGAAGTCGGTGAGCGTGTTGCATGCGCTCGGTCCCGAGGAGGTTCGAACGCACGTGCGTGCCGGCCACGAGGAAGCGGCCAAGGCTGCGTTCGGCTACCTGGAGCGCCGTGGCGCCCGCGTCCGGCGCACCTTCGCACGTGGCGAGGCAGCGTCGTCGCTCCCGGCCGGCGGCTTGGTCGCAGCGGCGTTTCTCCACCGAACCAGCCGCGCGCCTGATCCTCACCTTCACAGTCACGTGCTTGTCGCGAACCTGGCGCCGGGGCCGGACGGTCGTTGGTCGGCACTCGACGCCCGTGGGCTGTTCCTCGAACTGGGTACCGCTCGCGACCTCTACGAAACGCAGTTGCGTTCCGAGCTCACGTGTCGGCTGGGTGTCTCCTGGCGCGGGCTCCAGGGTGCCTGGGCCGACCTTGCCGGCATCGACCCGGGCGTGAGCCGGGCTTTCTCGCGCCGTTCGGCCGACATCGAGAAGGCCCTCGAGCAAGTGGGCCGGTCCGGTTCACGTGCGGCGCGTATCGCGTCGGTCAGGACCAGGCCCGGCAAGGACCTGGGGACCACCTACGACGAGCTCGTGGCGGGCTGGCGCGAGCGCTCGTACCGGCTCGGCGTCTCCGATGCCCGGCTTGCCTCGGTCGCCGGGCGGTCGCAGGCCGCTTCGGCCGCACCGGTCACCTGGCCCGAACTGGAGGGCGGGCGTGGCGAGCGATGGGCCGAGCGAGCACTCGGCGAGCACGGCGTCGCCGCGCGGGACGGCACGTGCCGGCGAGGCGATCTCGTCCGGTTGCGTTGTGCGTCGTTGCCATGTGGCGCCCCGGTCGCGGAGGTAGAGCGCGATGTGGAAGCGCTCTTGGCCGAAGGCCGTGTCATCCCGGTCTCACTGGCCTCCCGTCCGTCCGGCCGGCTCCTCAAGGGCGCGTCCGGTCGATCGATCCCAGGAGGTGTCAGTGAGCCCTTGTACACGACGCCTGCGATCCTCGAGATCCACGAACGGCTCACGCAACTCGTGCACGAGCACCCCGAAGCGGTCCAGCTTGTCGCCTACCGCCCTGGCAGACGGCTGGCGGCGCTCGACGCGATCGGCGAGATCTTGTCCCGCCCGGACGCGACTGTCACCGCAGTGGCGCCCGGTCGCAGCGCTGCGGTTTCCTTCGAGGCGGTCACGGGCATAGAGACGACCGCGGTCGCCGACGTGCCGGCGGGCTGGCCCGGGACCGGCAGCGTCGTGGTGGCCGAGGCGCAGTGCTTGGGCCCGTGGGAGCTCTCGTCGGTGGTCGAGTCATCTTTGGCCGGCGGGGGCCGCGTCGTGCTGTTCGCGCCTTGGGCTGCACTCGAGGCCCGGTTCGGCACGGCCGCGATCCTCGCACCCCACCTTGCCCGGTTGGAGCCCGGGAGCCGCCCTCATGCGCCAGAGGTTGCGGGGAGTGGGGCGGGTGAGCCGGAAAGGCATTGTTTTGCCGGGCATGAGGTCCTCGTCGTCGCCGACGGCCCCGCGGCGCGCGAAGCGCTGCTGGCGAGTTGGCAACGGGGCCGAGCATCGGGGCAGCACCCGCTCATCGTGGCGAGCGACGACGCGGTCGTCCACTCGTTGCGCGACTCGGTCAAAGACGCCGGTGGTTCGCCCGACGAGGTCGTCGAGGCGCGCCGGCTGGCAGGCCGGTTGGCAGGCCGGCAAGTTGGGTCACCGCTGGAGGGCCAACTCGTCGTCCTGGGTGCTTTGCCAACCGGTGTCAGGGACGTCACGACCGGTGAATGCATCCACATAACGATCGTTGCGTCACGGTGTTCCGCGGCCGAACGGCTCGGGCGGGCAGCAGAAGTCGCACGACCGCGGTATCTCGTCTCGGAGCTCGGGGCCATCCGGTCGGGCGGTTCGGATCGCTCCGCGTGGCGCGCGGGTGCAACGGCGATCGAGGCCTTCCGCCGGCGCTGGTCGATCGACGACCACGAGCATGCTGTTGGCGATCGAAGCGCGCTGCGATCCCTGGGTATCGCAGCTCGCGGCGACGTGGCCGAGACGAGGCTCGAGATCCGACAGGCGCTCCGGTCGGCGCCGACGATGGTCCGTCGCAGCTTGGAGGCGCCGGGCCGGTCTCGCTGAGGCGCGCCTGGGCGTCGCCGGCGCGGCTCGAGCGCCTGCTCTGGTCCTGGGGCAAGTGGGAGCCGGGTGGCGGGTGCTCAACGCAGGCCGACTGTCCGGTCGCGACCTGACGTGACTGCACGGACCGGCCCAGCCGACATCACCACCCCGTGCCGTTCGCGGGCGTGCCACCGGCCGTCCATGACCGCTTCGCGCCAAGGCGAGCTCGAGTACCACGGCGTCATCCGCAGGAAACCAGGCTCGGCGCCCTCGATGCCGAGCATGCATCCGGGATGTCCCCGGGCGATGGCGTCGACAGGAAGAACGCGTTCTTTGCGCATGGACAAGGTCTGGGTCGTGCTCCGCCCCAAAGCGGCGAGCCCGCGTCGGCGCGAACCCCGGGTGACCGAAATGGTGGGCACCTCGTGCTCGCCGGCGAGGAGAGAGACCGCCTCGAGGGTCCGGGTGTCGCCGATCCCGGCAAGCACGAGCTTGGTCCCGAACAGCGACAGGAACCCGTCCGCCTCGCGGTCCCACCGCGCCCGGGCCTGTGCGAGGTCCTGCAAGCAGGCCAACGTCACGACACCCTGGCTGCCACCCTCGGCAACGAGCGTCGGGAGGTCGTGCAGGGGCGCGATGTTCGCCAGTTCGTCGAGGACGAGAAGAAGTGGAGGCCTCGAGAATGACCGGGACGCTCCCGTCCAGGCATCACCGGTATCGCCGGACCCTGCCACGGTCGCGGTCCGCGAACGCTGATAGGCGGCCGAGCGCACCTCGCGGAGGAGCCCCGCGACGAGGGGAGCGGCGTGTCGCTGATGATCGCTGTCGGCGCAGACATACAGTGTCGCCCGGCTACCCACCAGCTCGGCAGCATCCAGGATCCGACCCTGGGTCGAGGCGAGGGCGGCGTCGGTCCGATAACCGGCGAGCACGCCCGAGGCTGTGGACCAGATCCCGCTCTGCTCGCGCCCTTCGGTGGCGACGATGCCCTCCAGGAGATCGAGTGCCCGGTCGGCTCCGTGACGCGCGAGAGAGGCACGCGCCTCGTCGGGGTCATGCCGGTCGACGGCTGCCAGCACGTCGGGAACCGGCCGATGTTCCAGCCCTCCTGCGTGGAGCACGACGGCAAGCAGCGCCGCCGCGCGTTCGCTCCAGTGAGAGGCCTCGCCACGATCGGTGCCCGGGCGCGCGGCTCGGACCATGGACTCGGCGACGAGAACCGCTCCGTCCCAGGTAGCTGCAAGACCGAGCGGTGACCAGCCGACAGTCTCGACGCCTGGCGGACAAGGTACAGAGCCACTGGGGTCATAGAGCAGGACAGGGCCAACACGGGACCGTGCCGCCCAGGTCGAGGCGAGAAGGTCGGCCTTGGTGGAGGCTGCGATCACTGGGCCGCAAGCCGCGAGAACGTTGGGAACGGCGATGGCAGCCGTCTTTCCCGAACGTGGTGGGCCCAACAAGAGCACTCCGTCCTGCGGGCGGGCGAAGACGGGGACTGCTCGAGCTCCGAGCGCGCAGCCGAGATAGATGCCATGGCCGTGTTGCTGCGATGTCGCGAGCACCAGAGCGTGGGGATCAACGTTCGGCGTGGTCACCATCGAGTCGTAGCCCAGGCGCCTACCAGCCGACATCATGGTGGACGAGCGTGCCGCCGGGGGCGAGACGATCGCGGCGCTCGTTTGCAGCTTATGATGGCAGCGAGGCGACAGAACTACAGATGATGGAGCCCGGCCGGGCCGACCTGGCGCGCTTTGAATGTCCGAAGGGAATTCGGTTTCGCGACAACCTTGATCGAACGGCGGCAGCCACGCCGCAGGAATTCTGGCGTCGTGCCGCGGCGGCCAAGGTTGGCAACGCCGGGTCCGCTGAGGGTCCCTCAGCAGTCGCAAGAGCGTGGCGCCGGATCAAAAGCCTTATATTTCCAGGCATAAGTAGGCCTCTTCGACGCCGGCGAGTCGGACCTGCAGTCCGGAACAGGCCATAGAATAACGGCGTCACGCGCCCCTGTTCCGAGAATGCTTGATTTCCGCGGGAAAATCACCTTGTATTGCGGAAGGTTGGACAATATGCCAGGAGGCGAAATTGAACAGGACAGAACTCGTCGGCAAGGTGAGCGATCTTGCCGGGCTGACAAAGCACGACGCGGAAAAGGCTGTGGATGCAGTCATCTACGCGATCACGTCGGCCGTACGTGCAAACGAGCCAGTTCGGATCACGGGATTTGCAACCTTGAAGGCCCGTGACCGTGCGGCCCGACGCGGCCGCAACCCACAGACAGGAGCACCCGTGCGGATCAAGGCGACCAAGGGCATCGGTTTCGCGGCCGGTGCGCAGCTGAAGAAGGACCTGAACTCGCGCGGCCCGTTGGCCAAGCCGGCATCACTTGCAGTTGTCAAGCCAAGCGCTGCCAAGGCCGTTCCGGCTCGCAAGNNCGGCTCGCAAGGCCGTTCCGGCCAAGAAGGCCGTGCCGGTTCGCAAGGCCGTTCCAGCCAAGAAGGCCGTGCCGGTCAAGAAGGCGCCTGCGAAGAAGGCCCCGGTCAAGGCCGCTCCGGTCAAGAAGGCCCCGGTCAAGAAGGCTCCCGCGAGGAGGGCTGGTCGCTAGGAAGGCCGAAGGCCTGCAATAAGGCAGTTATCGAGGAGGCCTCGCGGCATGTTCGTGTCGCGAGGCCTCCTCGCGTCTGTTCGGGCGCCGTGCGCCTCGCTGCTCGGGGAGCGAGCAAGGGGCCGGCCACGAGGGGTCTCGAAGGGCTTGGCGAAGGCGCACTCAGGCGTCGTCGATGCGCTTGAAGGCTTCGGCCGCAGCGAAGCCACCCTTGCGCCCGTGCTCGGCGAGCCGATCGGTGACACGGCGCTTGAACTCCACGACTTCGGGATGCTCGCCGTTCACGACGGCGCTCGGCGCGGCGATACCCATCGTCGAGCGCAGCTGGCTTCGGTGCTCCAAGAGCGCGGCGAGCTTCGCGTCGACAAAATGAGTCACGTCCTCGAGATGATCAGGCTCGTCCGCTTCGAACAAGAGCAGAGTCTTCGGCCGGTGGGGCAGAGCGTCGAGCTCCGGGAAGAAGAGAGGATCGCGGGCGGCGACGATCGCGTCGGTCACGAGAAAGCCCGCATTGCGGTGGTCTGGATGCAGGCGGTAGCGCTTCCACGGGTCATGACCGAGGATGACATCGGGCCTGATCCTGCGGATACAGGCCGCGACCTCGAAACGCTGGCGGAGCCCCGCCTCGAGCTCGCCGTCGGGCCATCCGAGGAAGACCACCTCGCCCTTGCCTCCGAGCGCCACGGACGCGGCTCGCTGTTCGTTGCGCCGTGTGACGACGAGCTCGGCCGGGTCGTGTGCGGGGTCCCACGTCCCCTTGGAACCATCGGTGCAGACGAGGTGGAAGATCTCGCAGCCGTTGGCGGCCCATTTCGCGAGCGTGCCGCCGCAGCCGAACTCGACGTCGTCAGGGTGCGCGCCCACAGCCAGTGCCCGGTTGGGTATGGGCAGGTTGGATTCCATCGGGTCAGGTTGCCACCTTGAGGAGAGCCAGGTCCTCGGGCAGGTCGATGTCGATCGCGAGCCGGCGGTCGTACACGATCTGACAAGGCAGGCCTAGCCGGGCCGCTTCTGTGCGGTGGCGCTCGAAGCTCCCCGCCCCATACTGAAAACAGAATCCTGCGTCCGTGGGCACTACCGCCACGTTTGTCCCGTCACGACGGCGATCAGGCACGAGTGTCACCGTGCCGGCCTCGCCGAGCGTTGCCAGCCCCCCGGCGAAAGGGAGGTCCGCATGGGCCACGATCGCCAGCTCGACCCCTTCGGTGGCGAGCTGGTCGACACCTGCCATGACCGCCGCCGACAAGCCGAGGCCCGGCGTCCACGCCACCCGGGCGCCGTGTTCGGTGGCCCAAGCAGCGACCTCGTCGTCATCACACACCACCAGGACGGGAAGGGGAGCGGCAGCACTGATCACGCGTGAAGCCAGCTCACGGGCGAGCGCCTCACGGGCGCGTGCGCCGAGGACCGTTGCAAGTCGCAGCTTCGCGGCGTGAAACGACTTCACAGGGATGAGCACGGCGCGTGCCGTCACTTCAGGCGTCATCGTTCGGCGAGCCTCGCCGTGGCGATGCGGTACGGCCCGAGCTCGAAGGAGCCTTCGAAGCTGGCAACGTAGCGACCACGCAGGTCGACGAGCTGCCCGCGAAGCGTCGCGTCCGGGGCCCGGAGGTCGTCGGAGCCTGCGGCACTCCTGCGCACCTCGACGTTGGTCGGGGTGCCGCCGGGGTTGAACACCCGGATCTCGAGCGCACCGCCCGCGGCCCGCCGGACCGAGCTCAGTTCCGCACCGGCCACCAAGAGCATCGAGGCTTCGAGCGGGAGCCGACCTCCACCCAGGCTCGACACGACCGGGAGGTCACTGAACGCGTCGTCGGCGAGCACATAACCGTCCTCAACGCCGACGGCCACGGCGTAACGCAGCGTGTGTGGCCCCTGCAGCTGTGGACCCTCGAGACGGTCGACCGGCCCGGCCGGCAGAGGGCGGTTCGCCATGGTGAGCCGGGAGAGCATGCCGGTCGCCCGGAGCAAGGTCAGTGCCAAGCCGTGAGCCTGCAGAGCGGCCTCTGCGCCGGCCTCGACGAGATCGACGAGCTCGTACTCGCACAGCCCCTCGTGGCAGACGGTCAGACCGCCGGCCTGCACGAAGCGCCGGGAGGGATAGGTCGCAAGCGCCCGCTCGCTCGGGCCGCCTTCGGCTAGCAGGCCACGCTGCACCACGGCGAACGCGCATTCCGCGTTCGAGTGGCCCGCCGGCTCCGGCAGCGGGAACCACGCACGGAGCCGGTGGTCCCGGCAGACGTTGTCGAAGCTCGTCGTGACCCGGACCATCGCCTCGCCGGCCCGGACGTCGACCCGGGAGCTGACCACGACCTCCTGCTCGCCGGTCCGGGCCCGCCGGCCTTCGTCGATCTTCTCGGGCCAGCGGTACATCCGTTCGACGACGGCCGCGGCCCGGACGGGTCCGGATTCGACCAACGTCAGGGTGACCCGCTCAGGCGCGTCGACGACGAGATCGTGCTCGGGGGGCGAGTAGTTGTAGGTGTCGCCGAAATCCCCGGAGTCGACGAGCCGGTTGAAACCCGGCACGCCGTTGACAGAGAACGTGCCGTCGCTCGGCGAGAGCGTCACGCTTACGAGCGAGTTGGCGAGCACAAGGCGGCCGTCGGCCTCCTTAGCGGCGGTTACCGGGTCATCGAGCGGCGCGGGTTGCCAGGCCTTCCAGCCAAAGCCCGGGACGTCGGCGACGCGGACCAGCACTCGGCGGGACGACGCCTGGTCGAGGTTGACCCTGACCTGGGCGTCCGGCCGGAGAGCGAACCGGGCGAGCAGGTCGTTCTTTATCTGTTCGACTTGCAAGTCGTTCGAGCGCTCCGGGCGCAAGCGGACCGCGACGTCGATGCCGGTGTCGTCCTCCTCGACGTCTACGCCGGCGAGGTAGGCACCTTCGCCCATCTGGTCCTGCCCGCCGAGCTGGGACAGGACGCCACGCACTTCGGTCGTGGTCAGCACGAGATCGGCCCCGAGCCCGAACCGCTCGTCGAGGACCTGAGCGCCCTCGATGCGTCCCTTTCCACCGATGATCATCTCGACGACTCCCGAACGGGACCGGGCGAGCGGGTTCACGGCGACATGGCAGGGCTCCGACAGCGACGAAGCGAGCTTCTTGAGGGCGCGCTCTGCGACCCCCTCGGCGATCCGTGTCGCCTCGGCGTAGCGGTGGAGCACGGCGGCGCAGACCTCGTCGTGCGAGCAGGCGCAGATCGAGTCGTGGGCCGAATTCCGCACGACCTCGCGCCATGCGATCTGGAGCGCCGCCTCGGGGTAGTCCCCAGGCGCCAGGAGCAGAGCCGCCAGCGGCTCGGCGAGCCGCTCGAGGGATCGCTCGGCGCGGGCGGCGGCCTGCTTGACGTCCACGCGGTTTGACGCGACGCCCATCAAGATGTTGGCTCGGGTGCCGGAGCGGAGCTCGCCCTGCCAGTTCGGCAAGCCGGAGTCGGGAGCCCCGGCGAGTGCCTCGGGCAGCGACGAGATCACGATCTCGAAACGGTCCTGGATCGCGTTCGCCTCCGCGACGACCCGGCCCAGCCACCGCTGGGGCTCCTGGTGATCCGTCCCGTTCGGGAACAAGATCGCCGCGTCGGGCCCGATCAGGAAGTCCGAGTGCTCCTCCTCGAAAGCCTCGAGACGTCGCACGAGGGCTTTCGCGTCGTCTCCCACCGAGGCACCGATCGAGTAGCCGCCGGGAAGGTACTCGGCCCGCACCTGTGAGCCATCGGGAGCGGCCCACACAAAGGCGGTCTTGTCGACAACCGACGGCACGCCGCGCCACACGACGGCGTCGGCAAAGCCCGCCCCGCACAGGATCTGGGGCATCTGGCCGACATGGCCGAACATGTCGGGGAGATAGCCGACCTCCATGGCCCCCCCGAACGCGGCCGCGCGTTCGAGTCCGAGCTGCAGGTTGCGCACGATCGTCTCGCCGGAGACGAGGAATTCGTCCATGAGGACGTACCAGGGGCCGAAGGTGATCCGCCCTGAAGCCGCGAGACGCTGAAGGCGGCCCCGGTTCTCGGGGCGAACCTCAAGGTAGTCGTCGACGGCCGCCATCTGGCCGTCGAAGAGATAACGGGCATACGACGGGTCGGACTCCATGAGCTCGAGCAGCTTGTCCACGAGGTCGACCAGACGGAGCTGGAAGGTCCGGAACGGTGAATACCACTCGCGGTCCCAGTGCGTGTGAGGCACGACGTTGACCCTGCGACGGGCGGCGCCAGCGCGGGGGGTCTCTGGCGGGCCCCCGCGATTATCGGTCAGGCCGGCCATGTTGTGCAGGCTACGCCTCGGATACCTTGCCGCAAGGAGCGGCGTCGTAGCCGGCGATAGCGGCCAGCTGAGAGGGGAGCTCCCTGCCGGCGAGCACGTCCAGAAGGGCGCGGACCTCTGCTGTGCCGAGAAGCGCCTGCGGGATGTGGAGCTCGCAGATCTCCTCCTGCCACGGCACGAAGCCGAGCCCGTACGCCAACGCGGCGGGCTCACTTGCGACCCCGATGTCGGCCAGACCGGCCGCGATCGAGGACGCTACGAGGAGGTGGGCGCTACAGGCGGTGTCGTAGCCGGAGAGTGCGGTTGGCTCCGCGCCGAGCTCACCGAGCGCCTTGTCGAGCAGCCTGCGGGCTTCCGAGCCGGGCTCGCGGTTCACAAGGCGGACACCGAGCTCGAGCGCGTCGGCGAGAGAGTGCACCGTCTTGGCGTACTTGGAAGAGACGACGAGGCCCTCGCGCCAGGCGGCAAAGCCGACGATCTCGTGTCCCGCCGGACGCCGCGGCTGCTCGTCGGCGCGCCGGTGGACGGCTGCTGCGTGCACCGTGCCGGCCTCGAGCAGGCGGCGGCCGGCCGTGTTGTTGCACGACCACCACAGAAGGCCGGTCGGCGGGCGGTGGCGTTCGAGCGGCCCGGCCAAGAGGGCGAGAGCGGGGTCGCAGCCGGCAACGGCCAGGGTGGGGCCGAACGCGGCCATCGGCTGGGTGGGGGTGAGTGAACCAGCGGGCTCGGCCCGCGTGTCGGTCGCACGGGCTATGGCGGGCCTGAATCCCGGGACGAACCCAGAGTCGCCGACGAGAGGAAACGCCACCGGAGCACCGTCGACCTCCGACAGCAGCAGGCGAGCGGAAGCGAGCGCCGGAGCGGCGAGTCGTGCACTGAGGGCGGGGAGCTCGGGCGCCGCGCCGAAGAGGTCCTCGATGCTCGTGCCGAGCGCCGCAGCGAGCGCGAGCGCGACCTCGAGCGAGGGCGACCACCGGCCCGACTCGATCCCCGAGATCGACTGACGGGTCACGCCGGCCATGTCGGCGAGCGTGCCCTGCGACAAGCCGCGCGCGAGCCGTGCGAGCCGGAAGCGGTCGTCGAGCCTCTGGGCGCCGGTGGTCATCGGGCCATGCTGGTATCAGGCCGCCACGACGGGTGGATCGAGCGCCGTGACGGTGCACTCGACGCCGGCGTCTGGCGGCTCATCGACGTGGACGGTGAATTGCTCTCCGCAGCGCTCGGCCACGACGCATTCGTAGCGCGGCCCGAACGGGCGTGTCGACAAGACGGTCCCGGTGAGGATCACGCCGCGCTCCGGCGCTGCGCCAAGCAGGATCCGGTCGGGGTGGATCGCGAACCAGCGGTCCGTAGCTGCGGGGACCGGGACGAAGCCGCCGTAGCCGACCAGCTCCGCCACGCGGCGGCTCACCGGGGAGAGCACCACTTCGTGCGCCCCGCCCAGTTGCAGCAGCCGCCCGCCGTCGATGATCCCGAGTTGACCGCCGAAGGCCTGCGCCTCGGTGAGGTCGTGGGTCACGAGGATGCCGGCGGCCTCGCGTTCGTCGACCGTTTCTGCGGCGAGGACGCGAAGAGCTTCATGTGCCGCGACGTCCACGGCCGACAGCGGCTCGTCGAGCAGCAGCACCCGGAAGGGGCTCGCGAGCGCCCGGCCGAGCGCGACACGCTGGCGCTGGCCACCAGACAGAGCGGCTGCGCGCGCCCGAGCGAGCAAGGTGAGCCCGAGGCGGTCGAGCAGCTCCGCGACCCGGCCCCGGGCGGGGGAGCGGCGGATCCCATAGGCCACGTTCTGCTCGACGGTGAGGTGCGGGAACAGCGTCGTCGGCTGGCGGACAAGGGCGACCTGCCTGTCGCGAGGCGCGAGCGGTGACTCTCCCTTGGTCCTGCCCGCCACAAGCCTGCCGTCGATTCGGACCGTGCCGCGACTGAGATGCGTGAGACCTGCGATCGACTCGAGGATCGTCGTCTTGCCCGCCCCCGAAGTGCCGAATATCGCGAGGCGCTGGCCGTTTGTGAGCGCGAAGCCGGCCCGCACGATCACGTCCCTCCGCTCCACCTCCAAGTCGACGTCGAGAAGTGTCGTGGTGGCCGCACTCATGGCGTTTCGGTTCCGGCGACGCGGGCGCGGGTACGCGCGCTCCACAAGTAGGCGAGGATCGGGAGCGGGAGCGCCGCGACGATGAGCAGCAGCGCGAAGGGGAGCGAACCGGACAGGCCGAATTCCTGGAACGCGATGAAGATCTGGTTCGGCAGCCCGCGAGGGTAGTAAGCGATGATGATCACGGCCCCGAACGCGCCCATGGCCCGCGCCCACGCTGTCGCAAGACCGGTCGCCAGCCCGGGAGCTGAGAGGGGAAGCGTGATCCGGCGGAACGCCTTCAGCGGGCGGTCACCGAGCAAGGTCGCGTCCTGCTCGATCCGGGGGTCGACCGACGCGAACGCGGCGTGCGCGCCGAGCACGTAGAACGGAGCAGCCTCGTAGAACTCGGCGACGATGAGCGCGAAGAACGTGTTGGTTCCTGTCAGGTGGATGTCGGCCAGCAGATTGCCCAGCGTCCCCTGAGGGCCGATGAGGAAGATGAGCAGTAGTCCGATCACCAGCGGCGGCATCATGAGCGGGAGGATGATGCCGAGCTCGACGAGCCTTGCCAGAGGCAGGCGGCCGCGAGCGAGCAGGTAGGCGAGCGGCGTGCCGAGCAGCACCATGGCACCGAGAGCGCTAGCGCTCGCTCCGAGCGACACCCAGAGCGCGTCGAGGGCGCCGGGCGGCCCCAGCGCCGCCCGGATGGAATGAAACGAGAGATGCTGGATCAGCACGGCAAATGGCCCGAGCAGCGCCAGCCAGATCGCGAGAGCGCCAAGAAGTGCCAGCGCAGTCGATCCGCGTGCGACGATGCGCGTCGCCGTAGGGAACCCGGGCACCACCCCGGTCGCGGCCAGATTGCCAGCCGGAGCGGTGGTCTTCATCAGGACGAGGTTGTACCACCCGCGGACTTGAACGCGCTCAGCACATTGCTCGGCAACGTCTTAGCGGCAGTGTCCGCGCTCGTGGCACCGATGTAGACCGGGTGAGTGAGCGGGTAGCCGCCCCTCTTCAGCTGGGCGCGCCCTGCTGAAGAAAGTATCCAGGCGACGAAGGCATCGTCTGCGGCCTGGTTGGCCATCGAGGGAGCGCTCTTGGCGTTGGCGGGTAGGACAAGGGTGATGTTCAAGGTGATCAGGTCGCCCTGGTCGACGGTCCCGCTGGTGAGCCTGATGCTGACCTTCGAGTAGTGGGCCACCTCCGAGCTGACCCCGAAGTTCAAGCTGGGTGGCAGCGCGATGTAGTGCAAGTGGTACTGGATCGCCTGGGTCAGATAAGCACTCGAGGCATCGAACTCACCGGCCTGGAGGTCGGTGATGAGCGAGTCCTCGTCGACCATCTGCGCCGGCAGTCCGAACGGCGTGGACTTGGTCACGCCGAGTACCGTGGTCGCGGGATCGTACGACAGGTGGAGCGTGGACTGGGCGAGCTCCATCATCAAGATGAAGTAGACGCCTTGCGGGTCGGCGTTCGGGTCAGTGCGCCCGATGCGGATCCCCGGTGAGCTCATCAGCGTGAAAAGCGACGAGAGCGACGCTTTGTGATCCGCGATGGCGTTGAACTGCTTCGCGAACCTGCCATTCGGGTTGTAGGCCACGACGAGCGGGTCGGTTGCGAGCTGGATGACGAACTTCGACCTCTTCGCCGGCCAGAGCCTCTTGATGTTCTTCTTGCCGACCGACATGAAGACCCCGGGCGAGATCTCGTTCGCGAGGATCTCCGAGGCGAGCGTGCTTGAGCCCGCCGCGCGGCCCTGGAAGCCGTCGCCGGTCGCGGCCTCGAACTTCGGGCCGAGATCTGTCGCGGCCCACAGCTCGAGAGAGCCGGCGTAGGCGACGCTGGCGGTTCCGTGCGTCGTCTTGGCCGAGGCCGTCGTTGACATGGGCGCTGTCGCCGGCTTGGCGGTCGTGGCGGTTGCAGGCGAGCTGGAGACGGCGAGTGCGAGCACAGCCACCGAGGCGAGGGCTGCGAGGCGGTAGTGGGAGAATATGGTCATTGGCGCAAGTGTAGCTGCCTTCTCGCAAGTGGCGCCGACCGACGGCGATAAGTCGACGCCTTCATTGCACCGAGAGCTACGTTCGTTTGCGTGCGCAGCGCGACCAGTTCCGAGGACGAGCCGGCGTGACCGCGGGACGCCCTCCCAATCTCAAGACCGAACGCGACCTGCTCGCTGCCGGCAAGCTCGCCGTCGCCGGATGCGACGAGGTGGGCCGGGGCTCGCTCGGGGGCCCGGTGTCGGTGGGCATGGTCGTCGTCGATGCCACGACGCGCCGGCCTCCCGCCGGTCTGCGAGACAGCAAGCTCCTGGCACCTGCGGTGCGCGAGTCCCTCGTCCCAAGGATCGAATCCTGGTCGTGTTGCTGGGCGATCGGACATGCGAGCGCGGCCGAGATCGACGAGATAGGGATCCTGCGAGCCCTCCGCCTGGCGGGTGAGCGGGCAGTCGCCCTTCTTCCGACCCGTCCCGATCTCGTCCTGCTCGACGGCAATTACGACTGGTTCACGCGTCCGGAGCGCTCAACGGCTTCGCCGGCCATGATCGAGCCGGGGCAGGTCAGGCTCAAAGTGAAGGCCGACGTGACGTGCGCTTCGGTGGCTGCCGCCAGCGTGATCGCGAAGGTGGCGCGCGACCGACTCATGGTCGAGCTCGCCCGCTCGTATCCCTGGTACGGCTGGCACGCGAACAAGGGCTACGCGGCGCCGGAGCACCGCGCGGCGCTGCTCGAGATGGGCCCGTGCGAGGAGCACCGCAGGTCGTGGCACCTCCTGGTCGCCGCTGAGCCGACGACGCTCGAGGGCGCTGAGCCCGACACCGATGCCGGTTTCGCCGAGGCGCTCGCGCAGCATTAGCCGGTGTGGGGTTTGCCACGGCAGAGTGGTTCCCGACGGTAGTTTGAAGCGAAGGACCAACCTTGGAGGCCGAGCGATGTCCGGATCCGACCCGTGGGAGGCAATTCTCGAGCGTATCGAGGACGGGGCTTCGCTGATCGGGCTCGACGCGGACACGCTGCGCATGCTCTTGCTGCCCGAGCGAGTTCTCGAAGTCGCCGTTCCGATCCGCCGGGACAACGGGAAGATTGACGTGTTTCGCGGGTGGAGGGTGCACCACAACAGTGCCCGAGGCCCCGGCAAGGGCGGGATCCGCTTCCACCAGTCCGTGACTGCGCACGAGATCATGGCGCTCGCCGCCGACATGACCCTCAAGTGTGCCGTGGTCGACGTGCCGTTCGGCGGTGCCAAGGGCGGCGTTCAGGTCGACCCGATGACGCTGTCGGCGAGCGAGCTCGAGCGCCTCACGCGTCGGTACGCGATGGGCATCGCCTCGATGATCGGCCCGGACCGGGACATCCCGGCGCCAGATGTCAACACGGACGCGAATGTGATGGCGTGGCTGATGGACACGATCTCGATGGTGAGCGGAGAGGCCATGACCGGCGTCGTGACCGGCAAGCCGCTGTCGATAGGAGGTAGCCGTGGTCATGTCGGCGCCACGTCTCAGGGCGTGCTCATCTGCACACGGGCCGCCTTCCACGAGCTCGGCCTCTCGATGACCGGGGCGCGGGCGGTGATCCAGGGCCACGGCAAGGTCGGAGGTCCGCTCGTGTACATGTTGTCCTCGGCCGGCATGCGCGTGATAGCCGTGACCGACGCCGGAGGGGGCGTCTACAACCAGGCGGGCTTGGACGCGGCCTCGCTGGCTCGTCACGTAGAACGGACGGGCAGCGTCGCCGGGTTCGAGCTTGCCGACCCGCTCGAGCCCGAGCGGATCTGGGAGCTCGAGTGCGAGCTCGCTATCCCGGCGGCGCTTGCGGGAGTCATCACTGCCGAGGTGGCCGAGCGGACGGGGGCGCGGCTGATCGTGGAGGCGGCCAACGGGCCCACCTTGCCCGAGGCGGACGCGATCCTCGAACGACGCGACATCGTCGTGATCCCGGACATCCTGGCGAACGCCGGCGGAGTCACCGCCTCCTACTTCGAGTGGGCCCAGAGCCGTCAGGGCTTCGCCTGGGAGGGTGACCTTGTCGCCGAGCGCCTCCGGCGCGTCATGTCGGCCGCCTTCGACGCGGTGTGGCGCCGGTCGCGCGACCTGAAAGTGACCCCGCGGCGTGGCGCTGTGGCGGTAGCGCTCGAGAGGGTGGGGGAGGCGATGGAGGTGAGGGGCCTGTTTCCTTGAGGTCCGGCTGATCGTTGAGCGTTGCCAGTCGTTGGTGAGCGGCGCCGGCGGACAGACTGGACGGCATGGACCGCTCCCATCCGGCACCGGAAGGCTCGCGCGCCGGGCCGTTACCGGAGCTGCCGGAATCGGTTGCGGTTCCCGAGCAGGTGGCGGAGCATGCCGAAAGGGCGAGCCGCGGCCGCGGCTTGGCCTCCATGTTTCGGGTCGACGTTGCGCCGCTGCGGCGCTCGAGGGAGTTCCGGCTGCTCTTCGTCGGCCAGGGGGTGTCCTTCTTCGGGAGCATGGTGACCTACGTCGCCCTGCCCTACCAGGCGTACCGCATAAGCCATTCATCACTCATCGTGGGATTGCTCAGTCTCGCCGAACTGATCCCATTGCTCATCACGGCGTTCGTCGGGGGAGCCCTCGCAGACGCCGTTGACCGTCGCCGGATGGTCCGACTCACTGAGAGCGCGATGTGCCTGGTAACCGGCGCGCTGGTCGTGGATTCGCTCTCGGCTCACCCGCGATTGTGGGTGCTCTTTGCCGTCGCTGTAGCCGCGGCCGGCATCGACGGCTTGCAGCGGCCCTCGCTCGACGCAATGGTGCCGAGGCTGGTCTCCACCGAAGAGCTTCCGGCAGCCGCTGCACTGTCGTCGCTCAAGGGCACTCTCGGGATGGTGGCCGGGCCGCCGGTCGCGGGCGTGCTCATCGTCGCGGTCGGGTTGCCGATCACCTACGGGGTCGATGTCGCGACGTTCTTGGTGTCGCTGGTCGCGCTTGCGCTGATGCGAGCCGTGCCTCCGCCGCCTGAGTCCGAAGGGCTCTCGTTTCGGGCGATCGCCGACGGGCTCCGGTACGCAAAGAGCCGCCAGGACTTGGTCGGTTCGTATCTCGTCGACATGAACGCCATGTTCTTCGGGATCCCGACCGCACTGTTCCCACAGGTCGCGACCCACTTCGGTGGAGCGGCCGTGCTCGGCGTCCTCTACGCGGCACCGTCGGCCGGCTCGCTGCTGGTGACCTTGACGAGCGGGTGGGCACGCCGTGTGCGGCGCCATGGCCGCGCCGTGGCGTTGGCTGCCGGGCTGTGGGGACTTGGGATCATCGGCTTCGGCTTTGCGAGGTCGTTCCCGTTGGCGATCGCCGGGCTCGTCGTGGCGGGGGGAGCCGACATGGTAAGTGGACTGTGCAGGACGACGATGTGGAACCAGTCGATCCCGGACTCGCTGCGAGGCCGCCTCGCAGGCATCGAGATGCTCAGCTACTCCTCGGGCCCGTCGCTCGGCAACGTCGAGGCCGGCCTTGTCGAGACTGTTGCTGGTCTGCGCGCTTCCATCGTCTCGGGGGGCGTGCTGTGCGTGGTAGGGACGGCCGTGCTGGCGGCCGCGCTACCCCGGTTCTGGAAGTATGACGCCGCCGAAGGAGCGCGCCTGAGAGGCGTGCCGGGCAGTTGACGCCAGCCGGATGCGGCTGGCCGTCATACTTGGGCGTCGGTGTCGCTTCGGATGGCCCTTCGCGAGCTTACGCCCGCGAGGCCGGTCCCATAGCAAGGAGGCTCATGCGCCGTTCGAGATCATCAGTTGCCGGTCGGTTCGTGATGATCCTCGGCTCGGCCGTCCTGGTCGCGAGCTGCTCTCACGCTGCGACTCCGGCCCCGACTACGACCACGACCACGACGGCTCCGACGTCGACCTCGACCACGACGGCTCCGACGTCGACCTCGACCACCCTTGCACCCACGACGTCAACGACGAGTGCATCCTCCACGACGACGACTTCCACCCAGACAGGACCGCCTTCTCCTTGCGTTGCAAGCCAGCTGAAACTTGTTGCGCTGGAAGGCACCGGAGCCGCCGGCTCGAACTTCAACCCCGTCGAGGTGGTGAACAGGTCAACCTCGGCCTGTTCCCTCGATGGCCGGCCCGGCATCACGCTGATCGGAGGGGTGCAGGGCGCTCAGCCGGCGCCACTGCCGACAACGGTTCGCACCACAGGGCAGGGGTCGGCATTTGCCATCAAGCCGTCGATGTTGACACTGCCTGCCGGCGGCGTCGCTGCCGTCGGTTTCCTGGTGCAGTCGAGTGATGTCCCCTCCGATGGAGAACAGACGTGCCCGGTTGTCAGCTCGATCTCGGTCAAGCTGCCAGGAATTGCGTCGGACTTCGCGGTGAAAGAGACGTTCACCGCGTGCGGGGGGCCGACGATTTCCGTGTCGGCGATCGTCTCGGCGAGCGCGCTGCAGTCGGCCTGAGGTCGGATCAGTCGAACGCGCCTTTGCCGCAACGTCGTGAGAGGATGGCGCTGACGAGAGGACCCATTGTCGCCATGGACGCTGTCGGGTCGGTCTCGAGGCGACGGGGCGCTTAGCTCAGGTGGTTA
>PLIM01000184.1 GCA_003139355.1 Acidimicrobiaceae bacterium
TCCTTTCTGTGTCAGCCGATCGGCCGGTCCGCTCATTCGCTTCCATTGTGTCACCCGCCATCTCTCTGGAGCCGTGCCTCGGGGGTCGCCCAGTTCACCGGGACAGTGCGGCACCTGCCGGCAACACCATGGATCGGGTGCTTACTTCCGCGAGCGGCCGACAACGCTGTTTTCCGGAGTGCCGCCAAGGATCAGAGCCAGCTCTCCCCACTCCGACGCGTAGACCCGGTTATCCACATGTTGGTGAACAACCACGAACACCAGCGTCCGCGCGATGGAAACGCAATGGAACGCGGCACGGGAGGAGACAGCTCACGCCACAAGGAGCGCTGTGGCGCATTCAGTCCGCAGCGCTCTTCGGCTCGATCAACCGCAAGCACCGGGACGCTCGAGCAGAGACCAGATCGACCAGTCGGCTGGGCAGCGGTCGATCCAGCTCTCGGATTTCTGGAACCTCGGCAGCGTCGGCAAACGCCCCCGGCGCGAGGGAAGCGAGCTCACGCACGCGAGCGACAAGCGCTTCGGCGTCGAGGCCAAGGTCCCGGGCGCCATCTGGCCATGTGTTTCGATAGGGAAAAACTCGGTAGTCGCCACCGATCTTCATCGCGAACCGAAGCTTCTTCTCGTGCGTGCCATATGGAAGCGCCGAGGCGATGTCGTAGAGGGGAGCCAGGCGCACCTGGTTCTCGGCGAGCAGGAGAGAGTAGTTCTTGGCGTGGGCATCGGTGCCCGCTATGAGCCAGTTCCAGATCAGGGCGTCGGCGAACCGTCCCACGGCGTGATCGGCGACCTGCGGCGGCATCACCCGACGCAGGAGTTTGGCGATGTCGGCCGGTCCGGGGCCACCCTCATTCTGGTACTTGCGAGACGGTGGTATCCCGAGCGCTTGGCAGAGGTCTTCTTGATGAACCCGAACGATCTGGCCTCGTACTGCCATTCGGTCATAGCGGTGGACGACCACGGCCGACTCTTCGCCGAAGTGGGCGACGCTTGTGCGAACAGCGACGAGCCCTGCGCGGCGGGCGGCGTCTAGGCAGAGATGCTCGTTCAGATCGTGATCGTCGAATCCGGCAACCGCCGGCTTGAGGATGTGGGTCGTAGGGGTGGAGCCGGACGGCACCCCCCAGCACCCATCCCGGAACATCAGTGCGGTCTTCGCCTGGGCTCCTGCGAGGCTGAACTGGCCAGCAAAAGACTCGCCGAGCCAGGCGGTCGAATCTTGGCGAAGTTCCCGAATCCGCTGCGCGACGTCGTCTTCGCTGAGCCATGTGACACCACCGGGGCGAGCGAGCACGCGGTCGATCTCGTCTGGTGGCGTAAACCGCACCGCGCCAGCGCAGTCCTCGCCGATCGGAGTGCCGAGAAGAGAGAAGGGCGACGACGACACATGAAAGTGCCGAGCCCACCTTTGCAGGACGGCGTCGTTGTCGGGAAGAAGTCCCCACAGCCACGGGCGGATGACGTGGTCGGGATGCGATCGAACCTGGACCGGCATTGCCAGAGACAGCGGGGTCGGGTTGAGCAGGTGTCGGTACTCCTCGCTGTAGTCGAATCGGAGCTTGCCTCCCTGGAGGCGGACGAGGGTTCCGACGATCGCCTCGTCCAGTAGAACCAGCAGAGAGTCAGTCATCGGTCGCCGTACTCGTCCAACAAGGTGTCCAGATCGACCGACCGGCTCAGAGAGGTATCAGCACCGCTCCCCCGCTCGACAATGTCGAGACGAAGGCCAAGCGCGTCGAGGACGCGGACGACAAGGCCGAACTCGACAGTCGTCTTGCCGCCCTCGAAAGCATTGACCCACTCGCGAGAGACGCCGGCCTTGGCAGCTAGCTCAACCTGGCTCAGCCCCAGGTCTTGCCGGCGACCTCGGGCGGTTGCTGCCAGATCTCGCATGGAGTTGATCTGCATAGAGTCACCTTCATCTGCGTACGCCCACAGGAGCGTGGAGTTGACGTTCGTCAACTATGATAGCAGATGTATGATCGTCCATTATCGCCAAATATGCCCGTACGTCCACACGTTCCGATTCCCCGAGGCGGGTGTCACAGGTGTAGGGCGCCAAAACGTCGATCGGGCCCTTGAGCTGGCGCTCTTCAGCTCCGTCAACCATCATCTGCCATGGGCCTCCGTCTCTGCTATCTCGTCGCGTGCCGCGTTCTTGAGATGCTGGGACCTCGCCGACGGACAGCTTTGGACAAGGACGTCGAGCTGATGGTGCTGCGCCACGAGGCCGTTTGCTCAAGCGGCAGCTCCATGACCGCGTCCGCTACCGGCCCACGGACCGAGCGATCCTCGCGGCGCTGAGCCGGTTGCTCCCGCGATGGCGGGGGCAGTGCTTCCTCGTCACGCCCGAGACTCTGCTGCGCTGGCACCGGGAGCCCTCGAGAAGCAAGTGGAAGCGATGGCGAGCCCAGCGAGGCCCTGGGCGTCCCCCACTCAACGATGAGATTGTCGAGCTCATCGCCAGACTCGGCCGGGAGAACCGCCGCTGTGGATGTGTCCGCATTCAGGGCAAGCTTCGCGGGCTTGGGGTCCGCGTCTCCGCGAGCTCGATCCGCCGGGTCCTTCGAAGCCACGGGCTCGGACCAGCTCCGCGCGATGGACCGACCTGGAAGGAGTTCCTCGCCGCCCAAGCCAACGGCATCTTGGCCACCGACTTCTTCGTCGTGGACACGATCGGTCTCAACCAGCTCTATGTGCTCTTCATGATTGAGCTCCAGAGCCGCATAGCCCACATCCTCGGTGTCACCGATCATCCGACCGGCTCGTTTGTCACCCAGGTCGCCCGCAACCGCGCAGGGGATTTCACCGAGCACGCTCGGTCGTTCCGGTTNNAGCTTCGACGAGGTGTTCGTCTGCGAAGGCATCGAGGTGATCAGGACGCCCATCCGATCGCCGCGCGCGAACGCGATCGCGGAGCGCTGGGGACGGACCGTACGGGAAGAGTGCCTCGACTGGACGCTCGTTCTTGGCCGTCATCATCTCGAAGCAGTCCTTCGCGACTACGTCCGGCATTACAACCAGCATCGGCCTCACCGTGGCCTTCGACTCCGAGTGCCTGCACCTGTCAGCGAAGTGATCCCTGCTCCCCCGGCACTCAGCGACATTGCTCGCCACGACGTGCTCGGTGGGCTCATCCACGAGTACCGCGCCGCGGCCTAATCCCAATACCCATAAGTTAAGTACCGAGGATCTGGATGGCGTCAGCTGATGGCCGAGTCGGTTGAGGCCAGTCCCGGTGCTTGGGGCGCTTCACCTGGTAGTTGCTCATCTTGCGTTTCACGACCCGGGGCGCTGAGCGCAGCCGGCGCTCGGGGAGCAGCCCGTCGCTGATCTCGACGACGGCGAGGCGAAGCCCTGCCGTCAGCACCTGCGCCGCGGTGCCAAGACCCTGGCGCACACTTCGTCGTGAGGCCCGAAGGGCGCCGGTGAAGCTGACTCGGTCGGGGTCGATGCCGTTGTGGCGGGCGGTCTCGGCCATCAGGACTCGGATCGCGTAGTGCGTGCAGAGATAGCCATAGACCTCCTGGCGGACGCCCTCGGGGCTCTTTGAGCGCAGCACGACGCGCGGGCCACGCTGGTGGGTCTTCAGCTCGTCGAGGGTCGTCTCGAACTCCCAGCGCTCGGGGTAGAGCGCGGCCAACTCACTCGCCGGGGCGAGGGTCGGATCGGTGATCGTGGTGATCAGCCGGTAGTCGTTGTCGCCGACCTGGCGCCGGCCGGGGTCGTCGAGGTCGTAGGCGACGACGCGCACCACGACGGGGCTCTTCAATCTCTGCCGGCCCCTGCTCGCCTGCACGTGGCTCAGGTACGAGCCGTCCGGCAGGCGCTCGTCGATCGGTAGGGAATGGTTGGACTTGGTCCGCCAGGCGAGCTCGGCACCGGCTGCGCGCACCTCGTTCCACAGCTCGAAGCCGAAGAAGTTTCGGTCGGCGAGCACGAGCATGCCTTCGCCGACGCGCTCGAGCAGGCCTCGGGCGAGTGTCGTCTCGCCGTCGCGGCAGGCGCCGATCGCCACACCGACGAGCGCGTGGGTGCCGCACTCGCCGAGCGCGACGAGGCGCAGCTGGGGGAAGGCACCAACCTTCTCGCCACGACCAGACCCCGGACGCCCGAAGGCGGCGTCGTTCTCGGGCGTGTCGGCAAGGTCCAAGCAGGAGCCGTCAATCGACATCAGTCGCCAGCGCCGGTAGAAGGCGCCGAGGGTGGCCTCGGTGGCGAAGGGAACGCAAGCCCGCTTGAACAGTTCCTTGAGCGGCTCTTCGCCAAGGCGTGCCCGAGCCTGCGAGATTGCCGGCTGGCTCGGCACACTCCAGTGCTGTTGCCATCCGGTCTCCCAGGCGAGGCCTTCGACGAGGCTGCGCATCACCTCCTCGTAGCCGGACTGGCTGAACAGTGCGAGGGCGAGCACGTAGTAGACGACGAGACGCGCCGGCAACAGGCGGTTGCGCTGCTCGGCGCGGCCCGTGGACTCGATGACCACGTCGACGAGTCCGGGCGGGAACGTCCGCGTCAGCACCCCGAGGGCCACGTGGTCCGAGAGGCGCTGGTCGTCCTGCGGTTTCACCCATCCGGCCCGAGGCACCCAACCAGAATACCACGACCGTAACTCTAACTTATGGGTATTGGGCCTAATCCGGCGTGACTACGGCCGGGTTGCCCACTTCCTGACAACTCTTGTTGCAGTCGCCTCGTGTCGCTCGTCTCGATCGGAGCGTCGGC